>NZ_JBFTPJ010000486.1:0-8418 GCF_056398445.1 Variovorax sp. 01T439_2 | reverse complement strand
GCGAGATCCACTCCAGTGACCATCGGAACAACGGCGGATGCCTGCTTTCCCGGCTTCGACAGCGGGTTCGTCATGGCTTTCCAGCCGATCGTGGATTTCCAGCGGCGCGAAGTGTTCGCGCACGAAGCCCTGGTGCGCGGCACCTCGGGAGAGGGCGCCTTCGAGGTGCTCTCGCGCGTGAACCCGCGGCTGCGCTTCGCCTTCCACGAGGCCTGCCGCGTGAAGGCCATCGAAACCGCTTCGGCGCTGGGCATGGAGTCGCGGCTGAGCCTCAACATCCTGCCCAACGACGTGGCGGGGCATCAGGACGAGTGCTTCCACACCGCCATGCTGGCCGCGCAGCGCTGCAACTTTCCGGTGGACCACCTGATGTTCGAGATCACCGAGGGCGAACGCGTGGCGGACCTGCCCGCGCTGGCGTCGGTGTTCCGCACCTACAAGGACTACGGCTTCACCTCCGCCATCGACGACTTCGGCGCCGCCTATGCGGGCTTCGAGCTGCTGGCCGGCTTTCAGCCCGACGTGGTGAAGATCGACATGGGCCTGGTGCGCAACATCCACAACGACGCGGTCCGGCTCAGCATCGTGAAGGGCTTCGTGGGCACCTGCGGCGAACTCGGCATCCGCGTGGTGGCCGAAGGCGTCGAGGCCTCGGAAGAGGTCCATGCGCTGCGCGCGCTGGGCGTGGACCTGTTCCAGGGCTTCCTGTTTGCCAGGCCCGGCATCGCCATGCTGCCGGCCGTGGCGTGGGACGCCGCCTGAGACTGCAGCAGCTCAGGCGTTGCTGGTTGCGCGGACTTCCTCGATGGTGGTCTGCCCCGACAGGACCTTGCCGATGCCGTCCTGGCGCAGCGTGCGCATGCCCTCGCGCAGGGCGGCTTCCTGCAGTTCCTCGGCGCGCGCGCCGCTTTGCACCAGGCGCCGCAGCGTCCTGGAGATCACCATCAGCTCGTGGATGCCGACGCGGCCGCTGAAGCCGGTGTTGTCGCAATGCGTGCATCCGGGGCTCGAAAAGGCCTGCAGCCGGCCGTCGCGGCCGTGCTGGCCGAGCCAGCCGCTGTGCACGGCCTCGCGTTCGGCCGGCGTCTCCTGACCCGCGAACGCGTGCATGTAGTCGGCCAGCAGCTCCTCGACTTCCTCGGGGCGCATGGGGCGGCTCTGCAGGCAGTGGCTGCACAGGCGCCGCACCAGGCGCTGCGCCAGCACCGCGAGCAGCGAGTCCGCGAAGTTGAAGGGGTCCATGCCCATGTCCAGCAGCCGCGTCACGGTTTCGGGCGCGCTGTTGGTGTGCAGCGTGGAAAGCACCAGGTGGCCCGTGAGCGAGGCCTCGATCGCCGTCTTGGCCGTTTCCTCGTCGCGGATCTCGCCGACCATGATGACGTCGGGATCGGCGCGCACGAAGGCCCGCAGCGCCTTGGCAAAGGTCCAGTCGATGCGCGGATTCACCTGCACCTGGCGCAGGCCGGGCTGGGTGATCTCGATCGGGTCTTCGGCCGTCCAGATCTTCCGCTCCGGCGTGTTGATGTGCATCAGGGCCGAATGCAGCGTGGTGGTCTTGCCCGAGCCCGTGGGCCCGACGCACAGCACCATGCCGTAGGGGCGCTCCACCGCCTTGGTGAGCTCCGAGAGATTGCGCGGCGAGAGCCCGAGCTTGTCCAGCGCAATCGGCTTGGCCGAGGCCAGGATGCGCATCACCACGTCTTCGAGCCCGTTGGCCGTGGGGATGGTGGCCACGCGCAGCTCGATGCGGTGCTGCGGCGAGTACTTGGCGAAGTTGATCTTGCCGTCCTGGGGCTTGCGCTTTTCGCTGATGTCCAGGTCGCACATGATCTTCACGCGCGCGACCACCGCGTTGCGGTAGCTGGCCGGCAGCTCCAGGTGGGTGTGCAGCCGCCCGTCGCGGCGAAACCGGATGCGGGTCTTTTCCTTGCCCGGATAGCTCTCGATGTGGATGTCCGACACGCCTTCGCGGTGCGCGTCCACGATCATGCTGTTGATCATCCGCACCAGCGAGTTGTCCGACTGCTCGATGGCCGTCTCCTCGATGGCCGGTGCAGGGCGCTCTTTCTCGAGCGTGACCAGCAGGTCGCTGGTGCCCAGGCTGGTGCCCGGGCCGGGGCTGCTGCCGAGGCCCGCGCCGCCCAAGTCGAAGTCCAGCGGCCGCGAGGGATCGTGCACGACGGTCGGGTCGGCCGATTCGGTGCCGATCTTGCCGTAGGCCTTGTAGAGCACGGTGTCCAGCACCAGGCATTCGCCGATCACCGGCACCACCTTCCTCTGGGAGATGAACTCCACTTCGTCGATGGCCGCGTGGCGGCTGGCCGGATCGTCGAGCGCAAGGATGAGGCGCCCGTCGTGGATCATGAGCGGCATCACCTGCAGGCGGCGGGCCACGGCATGGCTGATGGTGCGCAGCGCGTCCACGGCCACCGGGAACTCGTGCAGGTTCACGAGCGGGTAGCCCATCTTGCGCACCAGTGCCGCCTGCAGCTGGGCCCGAGTCACCACGCCCATGCGCACCAGCGTCTCGCCCAGCGGCACGCTGCGGTCCAGCTGCTGCTGCTCGAGGCCGGCGCGCAGCTGCTCTTCCGTGAGCATGCCCAGCGCCATCAGGGCCTGGCCGATGCGCAGGATGGGCATGCGGCTCTGGACTTCCAGTGCGTGCAGCAATTGCTCGGGCGTGACGACTTCGGTGGGGGACATGAAATGGTTTCTCCTGTGAAGGGGATTCTGAGGCCGCCAGGGCGCGCTTGTCAGCAGGAATGCGTGCCTCGCCACCTGCATTGGCGATGGGCAACCACTACCAAAGTTCTCAATCGGAGAAGCCGAAGGTGTTGCGCCCCGCGGCCTTGGCGCGATAGAGCGCGGCATCGGCGCGTGCCAGCAGGTCGGCGGCGCCGGCCGAGGCGTCCGCGGCCTGGTGGAAGGCAATGCCGATGCTGGTCGTCACGTTCAGGCTGCGGCCATCCAGCTCGAAGGGGACGGTGCCCACCCGCTCCACGATCTTCCGCGCGACGGCCACGGCGGCTTCCCGCGTGTGCACGTTCTCCAGCACGACCACGAACTCGTCGCCCGCCAGCCGCGCCACGGTGTCGGTGCTTCGCACGCTGGCCAGCAGGCGCTGCGCATATTCCACCAGCACGCCGTCGCCTGTGGCGTGGCCGAGCGTGTCGTTGATGGTCTTGAAGTAGTCGATGTCGAGGAACAGCACCGCCAGCGCATTGCCCGAACGCTGCGCGCGGGCGATGGCGCCGGGCAGGAACTCGTTGAAGGCGAGCCGGTTCGCAAGGCCGGTGAGGGTGTCGATGCGCGCCAGGTCGATCAGCTTGCGCTCCACCGCCTTCAGGGCGCTGATGTCCAGGCTCAGCGAGAAGATGCCGCGCGTGCTGCCGTCGGGGCCGATGTCGGGCACGTAGCTCACGCGGGTGGTGCGGTCGGCGCCCTTGGTCCTGGTCTGCGCCTCGAACTCCACGCGCTCGCCGGCCAGTGCGCGCGCGATCATGGCCTTGCGCGAGAGATACAGCTCGGGGCCCGCGACGTCGCCGACGTGGCGCCCGAGGATCTCGGCCGGCTCCACGCCGAGCCATTCGCGGTAGGTGGCATTGGCGAAGGTGATGTTCTCGTCGCGGTCGATGTAGGTGATGAGTGCCGGCAGGTTGTCGGTGATGGTGCGCAGGCGCCTTTCGCTTTCGGCCTGCCGCAGCTCCGCGCGCTTGAGCGCGGTGATGTTGAAGGTCATGAGATAGAAACCCACGAGCCCGCCCTGCGGGTCCATGTCGGCCACCAGGTTGACCTGGAAGAAGCCATCCTTTCCATGCAGCGGCGCATGCACCGGAAAGCGCACCGACTTGCCCTCGCGCACCAGCGGAAGATAGGGCCGGATCTGACGGTGCACCGCCTTGCCCAGCGCCGAGCGCAGCGTGACGTTCTCGAGCGGGCCGCTGCCCAGCCCCGCCATCTGCCGCGCGCGGCTGTTGGCGAAGAGGCAGTTCTCTTTGCTGTCGAAATAGGGCCTTGCGTATGTTCACCTCGTCGGTGATGTCGAAGGTCATGGCGAACACGCCCTGCACCACGCCGTTGGCGTCGCGGTCGGGAATGTAGTGGGCCTTGAAGGTGCGCTCGCCGATGCCCAGCGCCGGATCGCCGGATTTCTCGACCACCACCGTCTCGCCCGCCAGCGCGCGCTCGTAGGCCGGCGCCACGATGGCAAAGTCCGACGGGCCGCGAACCTCCGGCATCAATTGCCCCACCATGGCCCGGTCCTTGTGCAGTGCCTTCACTTGGGCATTGACGAAGGTGTATCTCAGCGAGGAATCGACGTGCGAGACCAGCGCGGGGATGTTGTCTGCAATGACGCGAACCTGCGCTTCGCTGTGGGCCAGGCTGAATTCGATGCGCTTGCGCTCGGTCACGTCGGAGGTCATGGCGTAGTAGCCGCGGACCTGCCCGGCCTGGTCGCGGTCGGGGATGAGCTCGGTCTGGAAGTAGCGGTCTTCCTCGCCGCGCCTGGCTTCGCCGCGGCTCTCGAAGCTCACGGCCTCGCCGGCCAGCACGCGCCGCACGGCGGCGTCCACCGTCTCGTCCTCGCCGATGTCCTGCGCCGTGCGCCCGATCAGCTGGGCCGCGCCGCGGTCGAGCTTCCTGCACAGCGGGGCGTTCACGAAGGTGTAGCGGCCCTGCGCATCGACGTGCGACACCAGCGCGGGCAGGTTGTCGGTGATGTCGCGCAGGAACTTCTCGCTCGACTTGCGCTGCTGCATCAGCGTGTCGAAGGTGCGCGCGAGATCGCCGATCTCGTCGTGCCGGTAGGTGCGCGGCACGGCCGTCTGCAGGGCCGGGTTGTCCACGTCCAGCATGTGCCGGTGCAGGTGCCGAAGCGGCGTGAGCTGCTGGCGCACGAAGCCCAGCACCGCGGCCCCCGCGAGCATGGCGAGCACCACCGTGCCGATCCATGCCGAGCGCTCGATCGCGTCGACCCGGGCGAAGGCTTCCGTGCTCGGGTACATGGACCCCAGCACCCAGTTGGTCTGCGGGATGCGCTTGAAGGCGTACAGGCCGTGCACGCCCGCATGGTTGAAGCCTTCGGCCGCGCCTTCGTAGCCTTCGATCGGGCGTTCGATCTCGGGATTGCCGACTCCCTTCAGGCCCGTCTGGTTGATGATGCGCTCGGTGCGCGGATGGTCGATCACCACGCCTTCCGTGCTGGTGATGAACAGGTAGCCCGTCTCGCCGAATTTCAGGTCGGCGAGCTCGCCCAGGATGTTCCGGTCCTTCAGGTTGATGGCGCCCGAGATCACGTACCGCACGTTGCCGGCGGCGTCCAGCACCGGCTCGGTCATGGCGATCTGCGCCAGGCCGGTGAGCCGGTTGAGGTAGGGCTCGGAGATCACGCCGGCGCGGGCCGCGAGTGTTTGCTGGAAGTACGCACGGTCCTTGATGTTGACCTTGCCGGGCTGCTGCGCGCCGCTCAGGCTCGCGACCAGGTCGCCCTCGGCCGTGAAGAAGGCGACGTTGCTGAAAGCCTTGCGCAGCGATGGGTGCTTTTCGAGAAAGGCCTGCAGCGCCGGCGTGTCGGGAAACTCGTTGAGCGCTGTGCTGTCGGCGAAGGTCTCCAGCAGCGTGCGGCGGCTGACGAACTTCTGGTCGATGGTGTTCGCAATGGCCGACAGGCGGGCGAAGGCCTCGCTTCCGATGGAGGCCTTCATGCTGGTCTTGACCAGCTGCAGGGCGACCGTTGCAATGGCCAGGGTGGCCGCCAGGACGACCGCGGCGATGCCCAGGCCGAGGCGTGTGTTCAGGCTGATGCGGATGTTCCGAAGACCGGGCAATTTCATTGGCATGGACGTGCACCGCGACGAGATCCGCGCTGCGCCTGCACGTAGTGTGTCACGTAGTGTGTCAGAAGCGGGGAACGGGCCGCTTCGCGCAATCCCGCATGCGCCGCCGGCCCATGGCGCACCCTCACATCTCCTCGCGCTTGAGAAGATAGTCGAGCGGGCCGACGCGGAACCACCGGTAGCCGTAGGGCTCCAGCAGCATGCAGTGCTTTCCCTTCGAGTTGGCGCGGCTGTGCGCGTTGGAGAGCAGGTTGATCAGCTGCCCGCCGTGCCTGCCGAGCGCCTTGGCGCCGAGCTTTATTTCCAGCGGGCTGTCGCCCAGGTTGTGCACGAAGACCGCCGCGTTGCCGCGCCATTCGTAGCGCATCACGAGCACCGCGCGCTCCTCGTTGGGAACCACCTCGAAGTCGCCCCAGCCGATCTCCGGCACTTCCTTTCGCATGCGGAACACGCGTTCCATCCAGTTGAGCAGCGACTCGGGGTCGCGCCGCTGCGCCGCCACGTTCACATGCTCGAAGCCGTAGGCACCACCCGTGATCACCGGCAGCACCGGCTTGGAAGAGGTGGTGAATCCGCCCTGGCGCTCGGTGGACCACTGCATCGGCGTGCGCGCGCAGTTGCGCTCCGGCAGGCTCAGGTCGTCGCCCATGCCGATCTCGTCGCCGTAGCGGACCACCGGCGTGCCGGGCAGGGTGAGCATCAGGCTGTAGGCCAGCTCGAGGCGCCGCCGGTTGCCGCCGAGCATCGGTGCCAGCCTGCGGCGTATGCCGCGGTCGTACAGCTGCATGTCCTTTTCGGGGCCGAAGGCGGCGAACACGCGCTGGCGCTGCGCGGGCCGCAGGCGGCCCAGGTCGAGCTCGTCGTGGTTGCGCAGGAAGATGCCCCACTGCGAGGTCGCGGGGCGCGCCCGGGTCGCCTCCAGCGCCTTGGCCAGCGGCCGCGCGTCGGCCACGGCCATCGCATAGAAGAGGTGCTGGTTGACCTGGAAGTTGAACATCATGTGCAGCCGCTCGCCCTCGTCGCCGAAGTAGGCCATGTTGGTGCTGGGCAGCACGTTGGCCTCGGCGAGGATGATCGCGTCGCCCCGGCGCCACTGGAGCAGTTCGCGGAACTGGCGCAGCATGTCGAACTTCTCGGTCGGGCGCACGACCCTCGGGCCCTTGGCGCCGATCACGAAGGGCACGGCGTCCATGCGGAAACCCGAGACGCCCATCTGGGTCCAGAAGCCCATGATCTTCAGGATCTCCGCCTGCACGTCGGGGTTGGCGGTGTTCAGGTCGGGCTGGAATTCGTAGAAGCGGTGGAAGTACCAGCGCCTTGCGAGCTTGTCGAAGGTCCAGGTCGATTTCTGCACGCCCGGGAAGACCACACCATCGGTGTAGCGGGCCGGCTTCCTGTCGGACCACACATACCAGTTGTGATACTTTGACTTGCGGTCCCTGCGTGCCTGCTGGAACCACGGGTGCTGGTCCGAGGTGTGGTTCACCACCAGGTCCATCAGCACGCGCATGCCCAGGCGCGAAGCCGAGTGCGTGAATTCGACGAAATCGCCGAGCGTGCCGAAGCGGGGATCGACGTTGTAAAAGTCCGAAACATCGTAGCCGTCGTCCTGCCTCGGCGATGGATGGAAGGGCATCAGCCACAGGGTCGTGACACCCAGGCCGTGAAGGTACTCCAGCCGCCGTGTCAGCCCCTCGAAGTCGCCGCAGCCGTCGCCGTTGGAGTCCATGAAGGTTCCCACGGAGAGGCAATACACCACGGCGTTTTTGTACCAAAGGTCGTTGATCATGCCGGGGAACCTCCTGAAGATCGGAGCCTCGCAAACACGGAACACACGAAAGGAAACCCGATGTCGGCCGATGCTTGGTGGAAGAACGGAATCGTCTATCAGATCTATCCGCGTTCATTCCAGGACAGCGACGGAGACGGCATCGGCGACCTGCGTGGCATCCGCAAGCGGCTCGATTATCTGGTCGAGCTTGGCGTGGATGCCGTCTGGATATCGCCGATCTACCCCTCACCAATGGCCGACTTCGGGTACGACATATCCGACTACTGCAACATCGATCCGCGCTTCGGCACGCTCGAGGACTTCGACGCGCTCGCGGCGGAGTGCAAGGCGCGCGGCCTGAAGCTGGTGCTGGACTTCGTGCCCAACCACACCTCCGACCAGCACCCGTGGTTCGTGCAGAGCCGCGCTTCGCGCACCAGCCCCAGGCGCGACTGGTACCTGTGGCGCGACCCGGCGCCCGGTGGCGGCCCGCCCAACAACTGGCTCAGCAATTTCGGCGGTCCCGCGTGGACCTTCGACGAAGCCAGCGGCCAGTACTACTGCCACTCCTTCCTGAAGGAGCAGCCCGACCTCAACTGGCGCAACCGCGAGGTGCGCGAGGCAATGTACGAGGTGCTGCGCTTCTGGCTGCGGCGCGGCGTGGACGGTTTCCGCATCGACGTGCTCTACCACCTCATCAAGGACGACCAGTTCCGCGACAACCCGCCCAACCCGTCGTTCCAGCCGGGGCAGGATCCTTCGCACCGGCTGCTGGCGCTCTACACGACGGACCGGCCGGAGATGCAGGAC
>NZ_JBFTPJ010000485.1:0-4441 GCF_056398445.1 Variovorax sp. 01T439_2 | reverse complement strand
GGCCAGCACCAGCGGAATGCCCAATGCGATGTTGAGCACCCCCAGCACATGGAAGGAGCTGTCCCACGCGAAGCGCGTGAGCAGGTAGCCCACCAGCGGATAGCCCACCGCCAGCCCGAGCCCCGTGCCCATGTTCACGAGCGCATTGGGCTTGCCGTTCTCGTCGCTCCTGAAGTGCGCCTTGATGTAGGACGACGCGAGCGAGAACAGCGGCCCTTCCGACACGCCCAGCAGCACGCGCGAGGCCAGCAGCAGGCCGTAGCTGTCGAACAGGGGCGAGGCCCAGGTCACCACGCCCCACAAGATGAGGCCGTAGACCAGGCTGCGGCGCACGCCGAACAAGGCCGAGCAGAACGGCGTGAGCACGAAGGCCGATACGCCGTAGCCCAGCATGAAGGCCGTGGCCAAAAAACCCTGGCTCACGCGGTCGGAAGCGGCAATGCCCGCGTGGCTGAGAAACGCGGCGTCGGTGATCAGCACCGCGATGTTGATGCGGTCCACGTAGGAGATCGCGACGATCACGAACAGCGTGGCGACGCCGTACCAACGAAAGTTTTTGCTGTGCATGGCCCGGCCTTTTTTGCGTGGATGGTGCTGGCGCGCCCTGCGCCTAGAACATGTGCCGCATGCCCAGCTCGATGCCGCTGGACGAGCGGCCCGGCATGGTGATGGCACCCGCCAGCGCCTGCGCGGCGCCGTTCCTGTTGCTGATGCGCGCGAGCGTGCCGTACAGCGCGCTGCGCCTGGACAGGTTGTGCACGTAGCCGATGGCCAGTTTCGACGAGGTGGGCTCGCGCACCGCGTTCGCGGGTTCCAGCTTGTAGCGTGCATACGAGGCCTTGATCTCGCCCGGCCCGATGGGCAGCTGGAAGCCGACGAGCACGCCCTTGGCGTCGGTGCTGCCTTTCGATTCCTTGTACAGCTCGCTCGTGAGCTTGAGGTTCATGAGCGAAGGGCCGAAGCTGTAGGCCGCGCCCAGGTTGGTCACGCGCAGGTCGCCGCTCGCATAGCGCGTGCGGCCGGTGGCAATGGCCACGTGCAGGCCGCCGCTCTGGTAGCCGAAGCGCGCGCCAGTGTGTTCGCCGTCATGCTTGCTTGGCACCCTGGTGCCCGGCAGCAGCGCGTTCGAATCGTTCTCGCCCATCGCATACATCACCTGCCCGTAGAAGCCGCCGAGGTTCGCGGGCAGGAAGTAGCCGATGCTGTTCGAAGCGCGCGTGCCGGTCGGTGCGGCCAGGCCGCCCAGGCCCGAGAAATAGATCTGGTTGGCGCCGATGCCGCCGCCCGTGCCAAAGGGATCGAAGATGGCCGTGTTCCAGAATGCCGGCACATAGTCGCGGCCCAGGCGCACTTCGCCGAACGGGCCCGCGAGGCTCACTGTGGAGCGGCGGTTTAAGCTCAGCACGCCCGCCGGGCCGTTGCCGCTGGCCTGGTTGTTCGAGTTCGACGGAAAGCCCGTGCCGCTGTCGTTCTGCAGGCCCATCTCCATCCAGAAGTTGGCCGAGTACCCGCCGCCCAGGTCTTCCGTGCCGCGAAAGCCGAGGCGGCTGAACATGTTGCCGCTGTTGGTCAGCTGCGTCTTGTGGGCCGACCCGTCGCCGCTGCCGCGCGTGTAGGTGACGGCCGCGTCGACCACGCCGAAGAGCGTGACGGAAGATTGGGCCAGCGCTCCGCCAGCCGCGCTGGCCGCGGCCAGCGTGATCAAGTATTTTTTCATCGGATTTTCGGGTTGGTTTTTCTCTGGCCGGCGGCCTCAGATGTCGAGCACCAGCCGCTCGCCCTTGCAGCGAGAGACGCAGATCATCATGGTCTTGTTGGACGCGCGTTCGATCTTGGTGAGGATGCCGTCGTGGTGGTCGATCTCGCCTTCGAGCACCGCGGTTTCGCAAGCGCCGCAGACGCCTTCCTTGCAGCTGTGGTCGGGGTTCAGGCCGGCATCGATCAGGCTGTCGAGGATCGACTTGCCGGGCGGCACCTCGACGCTCCTTCCGCTCTTGGCGCACTCGACCACGCAGCTTTGCGTGGCGCTCGGCGCCTCCACATGCACCGCGGCAAAGCGCTCGATGTGGGCATGGGCATAGCCCAGCGTCTCGCAGCTCTTCTCGAAGGCATCGAGCATCGGCGTGGGGCCGCAGCAGTAGTAGTGGCTGGCGGCGCCCTTGCCGGCCAGCAGCGCGGCCAGGTCGGGCGGCGCGCCCTTCTCTTCGTCGAAATGCCAGGTGACCGGCACCGCATGCTCGCGCGCCAGCGCCTCGATCGCCTCGCAGAAGGCGGCCTCCTTGCGGGTGCGCGCGCAGTAGACCAGTTCCACCGGCCTGCCCAGGGCCGCGAGCCGCTGCAGCATGCACCAGATGGGCGTCACGCCGATGCCGCCGGCCACCAGCACCGAATGGTCCGCGCCCTCTTCGAGCTTGAAGTTGTTGCGCGGCACCGAAATCGGCAGCGTCATGCCCACGCGCAATTGCTGGTGGACGTAGCGCGAGCCGCCGCGGCTCTTGCGGTCGTTGAGCACGCCGACCACGTAGCGCTGGCGGTCGCTCGCCGGGTTGCACAGCGAGTAGCTGCGCACCAGCCCGTTGGGCAGGTGCAGGTCGATGTGGGAGCCGGCCTCGAAGGCGGGAAACTCCGTCTCGGGCGAAGCCGGCCGGAACTCGACGCTGACGATGCCGTCGGCCTCGTAGCGCATCGTGTGCACCAGGGCGTTCAGCGTGGGGGAAGACATGGCAAGGCTTTCTATGGATCAGGCCGCGGCAGCTTCTGCGAGCTGTGCTTGCGCGAGATTGCGCATGTGGCGGCGCAGCCGCACGATGCCCAGGTCGTGCTGGTAGAGGTTCTCGTGCTGGTTGGCGTCGGGCTCCATCTCTTCGAGCATCACGCGGTCCTGCTCGAGCACGTGCCAGTGGCGCGCCTCGAGGCGGTTCTTGTAGAGGAAGCGCCAGGTGTCGCGCTCCCAGCCCCGTGGCAGCTTGCGCACGCGCCAGAAGAAGGTGGCCGTCATGCCCTTCACGATCGGCGAGAAGGCGCCGATGATGATGAAGTTGCCGCCGGGGCCGCCGGTCTTCGGATACGGAATTTCCAGGCGCATCCAGTGGATGCCGGTGTCGGCCCATTCGGTCCAGTCGAAGTTGACGTTGCGCTGGCCTTCCTTCTCGAACACGAAGCCGGTGTCGGTCTGGCGGATGCCGAACTTGGCCGTCGAATCGCCCTCGGCCATCGAATGCGACTGCTTGTGCAGGTAGGTGCCGTGCATCGGGTCCATCACGTTGTCGAGCACGTAGCGGTAGTCGCCCTTCCACTCGGTGTAGCAAAGGAAGCTCGAATACTCCGCATCGTCCGTGAGCTGCTCGGGCAGCACGAGCGGCGGTGGCACGTCGACCGATTCCTTCCCGTTGTAGAGGAATACCGCGCCCGCGCGTTCCTGCACATGGAAGTGCCGCGTGGCCTGCGAGCCTTCGAGCTTGCAGCCCGGGCTGCCGGGCACGCGCGTGACGACGCCGTCATGGCGCACTTCCACGCCGTGGTAGGGGCACGAGAGCCGGTCGCCCAGCACCACGCCCTGCGACAGCGGCGCGCCGCGGTGCGGGCAGCGGTCTTCCAGCGCATGCAGCACGCCTTCGCCGTCGCGCCACAGCGCGATCTTGCGGCCCAGGCGGCGCAGCGAGACGGGGTTCTCCTTGATGAAGTGCGAGGGGCAGATCGGGTACCAGAGATCCTTCAGGCCGATCTCGAGCAGGTGGTCGACCGGGTCTGCGGCAACGGGGGTGATGGCGATGGTCATGGTGTGATGCTCCTCAGGCGGCCAGCGTGGCCATTTCCTTGCGGTACAGCGCCTCGGTCCAGGGCTGGCCGCCGGGTGTGGCCAGGCCGCTGTCGTTCAGGCGCTGCACGAGGCCGGGCAGGTCGTGGATGCCGTCGGCAAAGGCGCGCTCGATCACGTCGCCCAGCAGGTCTTCATAGGTGGTCGCGGGGCGCTGGCGCGCCTGGTGCGGTTGCAGGTAGCGGTCTTGTTGCATGGTTGCCTCCGTGGGGTGAGGTGGATGTGAATCAGGCGGTGGCAGTGGCGCCCGCGGGGGCGCCCAGCGGCACGGCCCACGCGTCGTAGCCATAGACCCAGTCGGCATTGCCGCCTTCGCGCAGCCAGTTGTTGCCGCGCGAGCCAAGCTGCACCTGGCTGGCGCGCTCGATGCGCGCGGCCTGGTAGGCCTGCAGCGCAGAGGGCATATCGGCCATGGCAACGCCTTCGAGGTGGCGCGACAGCACCACGGCGTCTTCGATCGCCATGCCCGCACCCTGCGCCATGAAGGGCAGCATCGGGTGCGCGGCATCGCCAAGCAAGGCCATGCGGCCGGCGGCCCAGGCCGGCAACGGGTCGCGCTCGTACAGGGCGGTCTTCAGCACCGTGTCGCAGGCGTCGAGCAGGGCGCGCGCCTCGGGGTGGTAG
>NZ_JBFTPJ010000484.1:0-6663 GCF_056398445.1 Variovorax sp. 01T439_2 | reverse complement strand
CACACAGATGCTTCAATCCGCCTTGGTGCACTCGACTTTGACCAGCTTATCGAGGAGCAGGAGAGCAGCTTTCGACATCAGCTCAACGAATTCAGAAAAGACCTGCGAAGAGTGAACCAGGAAATTGCGGGCTACGAGACGCAGCTTCAACCTGAGGTTCGAAGTGCGATCCAAGAGCAACTGGCCATCAAGAATCGCCAGATTGAGGAGCACATCAAGATCAAGCCAGCGGTGATGGAAAAACCTGCCGTCGAGTTGTCGCTCGAGCAGCAGCAAGCGGCGGCCTCGCTGGAGGCCATCTCGAACCAGATGCAAAACCTCGAGAAATCCGCGGCCTCGAATGCCGCCACCGCCCTGGCACTTGCCGGCAAGCTCAAGGCAATCCAGAACGTGCGCGAGCGCTTGCGCCTACTCGACCGCTCTCGTACGCAATTTCTCGAAGACACGGCGACGGATCTCACCACTCTCGGTTTGCAGGCGTCTGACCTCGTGACGATTGAACTGAATCACCAGCCACTCGACAAGATTTCGGTTTCGATGGGAACATCGCGCGACGTTGGCTGGAGAGATTTTTGACATTCTGGATGCTCAGCGGAAGGCGCGCGAGTCTCTCTTCAAACCCGTTCAAGACTTGATCCATAGCAACAGCCTGATCCGCGACGAGTACAAGCTCCAGTTCCAAGCGACACTGGGTGGCTCAGCAGACGGAGTTGCGACGTCTCTCTTCGACCTAATTAAACAGAACTCAAAGGAATTTCGGGGCGAAGACGAGAGCTACGGCACCGTACGAAAACTGGCCGAAGAGTACGACTTCAACACGCGAGCAGACGTGCTCAGCTTCGTTGAAGCGCTGCACGGAAAGATTGTCGTGGCTGCGTCCGGCGGTAACAAGGATACCGTCGGCATCGGCCCTGTGTTGAGAAAAGACAAGCTGGCAAGCGATGTTTACGATTTGCTCTTCGGGCTTTCATTCCTTGAGCCGCGTTACTCGTTGCTTTTCCAAGATGCACAAATCGAGCAACTGTCACCTGGTCAACGCGGCGCGCTACTTCTCATCTTCTATTTGCTGGTCGATAAGGGGCGCAATCCGATCATTCTGGATCAGCCTGAGGAGAATCTAGACAACGAGACTGTGGTGAGCTTAAGTACCACTGAGCGCGCGCAGCTGCCTGTTCAAACTCCCAAAAAACCGCCGATCTCGACCGCGGTGCTTCTGGCCGCGCGCATGACTCCGATGAGCGTTGCCGAGGCCGGGCCGGTCCATTCTCCATAACCCACCAGCCACAGGCCGGGCACGTCGCGCGAGCGAGTTCCTGCGACCGGGACCTTTCCGTCCCCGACAGCGTCGAGCGATATGAGATGGTCCAAGGCCGCGCGAAAGCCTGTGCACCAGATCACAGCGTCGAATTCGCGAGCGGTGGCCGAGATGCGGCCGCACGGCTGCAGCCCTGGGTGCTACCACCTGATCGACAGCACCGCGTGTTTTTACGCGCGAAGAGCGCCGGGCTCTTGAAGAACGCTATTCAGCTCTGACTCGCGCGAGGATCGCAGCAGGGAGTTGGCCCCTAGGCCTACCGTCATGGGAGGGCCGGCGTGCGGCATCCGCCCATATATAACCTAAGCGCGAAGAACATGATCGCCAACTTGGATCTCACTCAGTGGGCGCAATTTTTCGTCGCCTGGAGTGATCAGTTCCGTGACGGTGTCTTGATTTCCAAAAATGTTACTCAACCCGCCTGCGCCACGGCCCGTTACCTTCTTGATTTCTCGACTGTCTGGTGATCTATCCCATTCGATCGACCGCAATGTCGCAATCGAAGGCTGGGCATGCTGCACCCCGACTTTGCCTCGAACAATTTCGAGCCGCTCGAGTTCTTTTCCTGTAGTCGGGTCGACTATCAAATCCGCAAGCCCAACTATTAAAAACTTGCTGTCTGGCTTTACGCCTTGATCTGTGCCTATGTTGACTACCACCGTGAAAGGATCGAGCACCTTGACAACTTGTCCTAAGTATCGGGTCATGACGTGAGTGTTCCGGTGAGAAGAGGGATTGCGTCGGTTGGTATCACGGATCGGAAGGTTAGATTGCGGAGTTCTTCAGTCGTACTTGGCAATTTCGTAAGCAGACCCATGTCCTTCACAACCTTGATTTGGATGTACTTGGCCTGAACGTGATGGACCACGGCTATGTACGCGAGCCTCTCGATCTCGTCGGATTCGATATAGCCGCCCACCACGATGCTTGTCGCGAAGTTTTCGTTTCGGTGAATAAGAAATATTTCTTCCGAAGCGATTGATTTGAAAGGCTTCTCAAAATTGTCAGGGATGGTGTTTTGACTTGAGATGTCAAATATCACCTTAAGTAAGATGACAATTATCGTGCCGAGTACAAGCAGCAAAAAGAGAAGCCATTTGACGGAAATACTTGAGTTCACGTCTACAAACATTCCCGTTGCAGCAGACACAAATCCGAGGACGCCGATCACTACCGACGCGCCGGAGAAGCTCAAAAAATTTCGCAGGAGATGGTCTTTCATTTTCGATGATCTGCTGCGTGAGTCTTGTTGAGATGGATTGTGCAGCAACTCGTAACAAAATGGTGTACTCGGGGGTTGCGACAGTGCGAGGAACGGTGACTGCAAAAGGCTCTCGGACAATGCCGCATCAGGAGAATCTCGAACATGGTCGCTACCGCAATCACCCTCATCGTGCTGAACCTCATCGGCATGGCGTACCTCGTCCTACGCAGCTTCGGCACAGGATATGGAACGAAGAAGGGCGGAAACGCAGCGGATCGCGAAGACTTGCCAGAACTCACGCGCATCGTCGAAGACATCAAGCACCAGAACGCCCAGTTGTTGGAGTCCTTGAAGTCGCACAACCAGCTTCGCGTGGCCGCGATCGATAAGAGGTTGCAGGCACATCAAGAGGCGTTCACGCTGTGGAGAAAGCTGGTCGGCGTTCTATGGAACGGCGACGTCAATTCGGTGGTGGAAGAATGCCAACGATGGTGGGACGAAAACTGCTTGTACCTCGAGCCTGAGGCGAGAAATGCCTTTTCGATCGCCTACTTCCTTGCGCCTTCTGTCCGGCAGGATGTTGGGGGTATGAGAAACCATGGAACCGGGCACACGCCAACCATGGAAGCTCGCCATCAAGAGATCATGCGAGCGGGGGATGTACTCGTGCAGGCGGTGCAGTTGCCCGGACTGACTCAGGCAGAAGAGCGTTCAATGAAGCAGACCAACGAGTTGAAGGCCGGGGAAGGTGCAGAAAATGGATGACGATGACAAGATCCGCCGCAACCTCGTTGTCACCAGCGCCATCATCATCGGCGTCGCCTGGTTCGATGTGTCACTACCTGATGTGCTCGAACGGCTCTTCTCGGTCAAGAGCCAAGCAGGAACGCCCGGAGCCGTGGTGCAGCTATCGACCTGGAAAGTCTGGGTTGCTGCGCTGGTGGTACTCGGCTACATGAGCTGGCGGTATCGATGGTCTGATGAGGTCGAGCAAGCGACAAGACTCTTCACAGAAAGCGTCGTGTCGCGGTACAAGAAACTCTTTGGCGATGTTTACATGACCGACGTCACCAAGTGGTTCCAGAGCGGGGCTTTTCCGGCGGACGTTCACCCGCAACTCTCTGCCGCGTACGCGCAACTCGTTCCGCACACCTTGGCCCAACAGCTGGGCCGTGGACCCGAGAAGGTGACCTTCACGGGACCCATGCCTGCGATCAACCAAGGTAATCACATGATGACTATGACGGCTGAGTGGCTGCCGGGCGGCGGGGGCGTGTACGTGAATCAGCAACAGGTGAACATCTATATCGACACGAGGCGGCTGAAATCGATGATTTGGAGCGCGCGCCGGTTCGCCTTGGCAAACTCGAAGTCATCAATGTCGCTGGTGTGGCCGGTAGTCATCGCCGGCAGTGCAACAGTGGTCGTGCTGTACAAGCTCGGCCGCGCCGTCTTCGGCTAGCTCGATTCAAAATGAAGACTTCCAATCTCGCGGGCCCGCCGCTCGAGGCGCTGACTGGTCAACGCCCCTGGCTGAGCTTGCAGAGGGCGATCCCGGCTCGCGCTGAACCACGTCGCGCTTGGAACCGACACTCTTTTCAAGTTCTGGGACGCCGATCCACGCCGCAGACCTGGACAGTACAACCGCTGGCACGAGTACAACATGCCCAATCGGTCCTGCCAGCAACGTCGATAAGTGCGAACGACCCTAATGTGCTGCCAGTGGATGCGAATCCGCTGAGTAGCAACTGAAGCGCGTAGCTTCGAATCAGACATCTGACTCTTCGTGTCTTCCCGCGCTAACGCGTGGCTAGCCGTTCCAGAACTTCGCGTGCACCCAGGTCCCTTACTGCCGCAAGGCTTTCGAGCTGCGTTGTCCGCGGTCGTGCCTTGCCTTGTTCCCAGTGGTAAATCGTCTGCCCGGAGACGCCTACCAGCCGTCCATAGATCGCCGCGGACAGCCCGAGCTTGGCCCGATGCGCAGCCAACCTGGTTGCACTGAAGCGGCGCTTCGTGCCCGTTGCCGCTTCAGCGTCTGAACCAGGCGCCGCCTCGAACCGCGCCGCGCCCTTCGCGACACGACGCAGCTCCTTCTCAAGCGCGCTCACCTGGCGACGCAGTTCGGCAATCGAGGCGCGATGCGCGACTGATGCTTTCTTGAGGGTTTCGATCTCGACGCGCACTTCTTTGCGAGCGACGCGGGAGATTTCGGCTTTGAGGATCGAGGCTATGTTTGGCATCGGCGCATTGTGCCGTTCCAGCTACCTGGCCTCTCCTGGCGTCATCACCGGCTCGAGCCATTTGAGTGCCGCCGCCCTCGGCGACAGCGTGCGCAGATGCGCCTCGCAAGCCAGGTCGGTGGCCAGCTCCTCTAGCTGCTCAGGATCCACCGTCCGCCAATGGCGCTTGAGCTGCTGCGCACAGTAGTAGATCCACAGATCGGTCGGAATGTCGTCTTCCATGCCGCCATACTACTGTATATTCATACAGGTGTACTGCGAAGTGTTTAGATACCGGTTCGAGGGCCAGGCGCTGTCCACCAAGGAGGYGGTGAAGCACACGCGCCGCATCGGAGAGCTGCTCTACGTGCCGCGCATCCATGACCCGCGCCCGGGCCGCAGCCTGATGATCGCCATGCTGCTGGCCGACGACCAGGAGAGCTATGTGATCCCGTTGCTCAACCGCGCGTCCATGCTCGAGGTACGCGGCGGCTTCTTCATCGAAGGCACCGAGATCAATCCGCGCGGACGGGCGCTCAAGAACATCAAGACGGACACCTACCCGCAGCGCTGGTTCTGCCGGCCGGTGCCGCGGCCCGCCCCGCCCGATGCGAAGGCGGCTCGGCTGGAGGCGCAGCGCCACGGCGAAATGATCGCCAAGGCGCTGCAGCGCTGGCCATCGCGCCGCGGTGGTTCCGGGCTCGGTGGAAGTGCGTAACGCGTTGCCGAACGGTGCGGCTCGCGGACTATCCGCATTCGGCGGCCGAGGCGGTCAAGGTGGCGGAGCAGCGCTTCCGGCGTGAGCTCGACCGGCAACTGGGCCATGAGCTGGTGCCGGCGCTGCGCGCGTTCCAGAACGCGAGCGAGTCGGGCGAGAGCGATCTCACCAAAGACGAGATCGCGCTGGCCAAGCGCTGGATCAAAGCTTTCGACGTGGCCAGAACGGCGGGCTTTCGCGATCTGGGCGATACCGACGAAGCCTATTTCGCGGTACGTCCTGTGTGAGGACGCTCAATCAATTTGCGCCGGCTCATTTGGGCGCGTGACTGGACGCACAAGGTAGTCTGCGACCGCGCACGCGCCGGCAATCCAGGCTTCCATCTCGCTGGAGTGCGCTGTCTGGTCGGAGACGAACGGCCGAAAGCTCAACAGCCCGGTCGGACCGCTGACCGAACCCAAGAGCGAGAAGCGGAATTCGCCGGGCTCCGACTCGCTCACCATGACCGCCATCTGACTCATCTTGATCTCCCCTGTTGTCGAGAAGATGTTGTAAGCGGGCGCGGCCGACAGGAATGTCAACGTTCGTCAACCTGCTGGAAATCGTTCACGATGCGGTCAACTTTCGCGCGTCGCGCCGTAGCAGCTACGATTTCTGGCCATGACCAAAGAGATTGCCCGTCTCCCGCCGGAGAGCTGCGCACAGCTGCTTGAGGTCCTGCAAATATTGGGATGGAGGTTCGAGCATCCCATCAGCGCCAAGATCACGGGCTGGAGCAATCAAGGCGAGGAAATCATCCTGATGTCGCCAGAAGAAGCCTTCGCTTTCCTTGCAGCGGCGGCCGGACATGGGATCCAGCTTTGGGCCGCGCCGGACAAGGATCTGTTTCTCAGCTGCGGGGAGACGCTGCAGATCTACTTCGATGGATTTTCTGCTGAGGAAAGCGCATCGCTGCAAGCTGCGTTGCGAGGCGGCGGATTGGAGTTGGGCGTGAGCAGCGACAGCGGCTAACACGGATAGCGATCACGCTTGTCCGTTGTCTTTGCCTGGGCAGGAGCTAAGTCTCCTTCAAAAAAAAGGATCCGCCGCACACGGGGGTTCTAGGAGCTGGCAACGTTCTGCTGCTTCAACTCCATCGCCAAAAAATCTGCGAAGTCCTGCGCCGCCGGCGAGAGCGACCTTCCAAGAGGCCGATACAGACATACCT
>NZ_JBFTPJ010000483.1:0-4455 GCF_056398445.1 Variovorax sp. 01T439_2 | reverse complement strand
GCTGTTGAACGAGCAGGGCATGGTGGCAATCGTTGCCGTCGTTTCACCGCTGCAGGCGCTCCGGGATCTCGCGCGCTCGATCGTCGGCCCTTCGTACCACGAGGTCTTCGTGCACGCGCCCCTGGAAGTCTGCGAGCGGCGCGATCCCAAGGGGATGTATGCGCGAGCGCGGCAGGGCGCGATCGCGCGCTTCACCGGCGTGTCCGACATCTTCGAAGCCCCGGCAAACCCCGCGCTCACAGTCGACACTTCCAGCTGCGATGTCTCGGCTGCGGTGCAGCAGATCATGGCTTCGCTGGAGGGAACGGCGCCAACCCGGACGCTGCATCAATGACGCCCGCAAGAAAAAACCACCTGATGATTGCCGGCACGGGGCGCGCCGGCACGACCTTCCTCGTCCAGTACCTGGCGGCTTGCGGGCTGGACACGCATCTTGCAAGGCATCCGGACGCGAGCACCTACAACGAGGACGCCAACGCGGGCCTCGAGGACCTGCCCTTCGACAACCCCGATCTGCCCTACGTCATCAAGTCGCCCTGGCTGCATGCCTATGCCACGCGCCTGCTCGCGGACCCGTCCATCGCGCTCGATGCGGTGATCTTTCCGATGCGCAGCATCGTGGAAGCCTCCACCAGCCGCGTGGTCAACGAGCTGCGCGCACGGTATGCCATGGAGGGCCTGCCGGACGATTGCCGGCTCTGGGAGTCGTGGGGGACCACGCCGGGCGGCATCGTCTATTCGCTCAACCCGATCGACGAAGCACGCCTTCTTGCGCTGGGCTTTCATGAATTGATGCACACGCTGGTCAAGCACGACGTGCCGCTGGTGATGCTCGACTTTCCGCGTCTCGTGGAGGACCCGGCGTATCTCTACGACAAGCTGCATCCGGTCCTGGGTGCGAAGCTCGACAGGGAGCGGGCGCTGTCGGCCCATCGGGAGACGGCGGTGCCGTCGAAGGTCCGCGTGGGCAGGGAGCTTGCTGCCCACACCGCGCAGGCGCCGGCCAGCATCGAATTTCCTTCCCAGGCCACGCTGGACCGCGTGGCGATCAAGCGTGAGCTGGACAAGGCCGTGTCCGAGCGCGCGGTGCTCCAGCGGAAACTCGACGAGGCAATGGCTTGCCGCGCTGAGCAGCAGCGCGAACTGGATGAGGCCATTGCCGGCCGCACGGCCTGCCAGCAGCATTTGAGCGAGGCAATCGCCGAACGCGATGCGCGCCAACATGAACTCGCCGAATGCCAGCGCAGCCAGGCCGTTCTCGCGCAGGACCTGGAGCGCGCGAGATCGCGCACCTCGCACCTGGAAGCGCAATGCACGGCACTTCGGGCCTCAAATTCGTGGCGCGTGACGGCGCCGCTGCGCACCCTGTCGCGAATGTTGAAAATACGGTGAAAAGCCCATTCCCTTCCTTGAGACCAGAGGTTCTACCAAGTTGAGCAAAGCATTCACCAAGGAAATCGAGAGCGACGGTGACGACGACGGCGGCGAAAGCGCCGCCCCCGCGCTCCCGAGCGGCAGCAAGAACTACATGACGCCGGCCGGCTATGCCCGCCTGCGCGACGAACTGCTTCAGCTGATGGACGAAGAGCGCCCGAAGGTTGTCGAGGCGGTGCACTGGGCCGCCAAGAACGGCGACCGCTCCGAAAATGGCGACTATCTCTACGGCAAGAAGCGGCTGCGGGAAATCGACCGGCGCATCCGCTTTCTCACCAAGCGGCTCGAAATCGCCGAAGTGACCGATCCGTCGGTCCATCACGGCAGCGACCAGGTGTTCTTCGGCGCAACAGTGCGCTATGTGGACGAAACGGGCGACGAGCGCAGCGTGACGATCCTGGGCATCGACGAGGCGGACAGCGCCCAGTCGCAGGTCAGCTGGATTTCCCCGATCGCCCGCGCGCTGCTCAAGTCGCGCGAAGGCGACGTGGTGAAGCTCGTGACGCCGGGCGGCGCCCATGAGGTCGAGCTGCTGTCGGTCAGCTATCCGGCACCGGGCACGGCGCGCTAGCTTTCCTGCCCGCCGGTCAGGGCGCGGGAACCGTCCTTGCGGCGGTCAGCACAGAGGCCGTGCGCCGCGCGGCACGCAGCACGCTGTCCAGGTGGGTGCGGTCGCGCACCGCAATCACGAAGCGCAGGTCGGTCGAATCCTGCGGCGTCTCGTCGGCCATTTCGACGTGCGTGATGTCGGCTTCGGCGTCCGCCAGGGTCGCGGCCACGCGCGCCAGCACGCCCTTGTCGTTGCGCACCGTGATGACCACGCCGGTTTCGAAGGTGCGGGTCGGCTCGTCCGCCCATTCGACCGCGAAGAAGCGCTCGCTGTCCTTGTGGCGCAGGCGCTGGCCCACGCCGCAGGACTCGGTGTGCACGACCAGGCCTTCGCCATGGCCGAGGTAGCCGACGATCTCGTCGCCCGGAATCGGCCGGCAGCACAGTGCAAAGCGGACCGACGAGTTCTCGCTGCCATCCAGCGTGACGGCGCCCTGGGAAATGGTCTCGTGCGAGATGAAGCGCTCGCGGCTCAGCAGCAGCGCATCGGGCCGCTCGCCGAGTTCGGACAGCATGGCCACCAGCCGCTTGGCCACGATGCTGGCAATCCGCTTGCCCAGGCCAATGTCGGTCAGCAGCTCGGCGCGGGTTCGGTTGCCGGTGAAGCGCAGCAGCTTTTCCCACAGCGCCTGGTGCTCGGCGTCCTCGGCCGGCAGCTTGCTGAGGCCTTCGGCGCGCAGTGCCTGGGCCAGCAGCTTCTCGCCCAGGCCTTCGGACTCGGCATGGGCCAGGGTCTTCAGGTAGTGGCGGATCTTGGAGCGCGCCCGGCCGGTTCGCACGAAGCCGAGCCACGCGGGATTGGGTGTGGACACGGGCGCGGTGATGACCTCGACCACGTCCCCGTTCTTGAGCTCCGTGCGCAGCGGCACCTGGTCGCCGTTGATGCGTGCCGCGGAGGTGTGGTCGCCGATGTTGCTGTGGATGGCGTAGGCAAAGTCGACCACCGTGGCGCCGCGCGGCAGCGCGAGGATCTGGCTCTTCGGCGTGAAGACGTAGACCGCATCCGGGAACAGGTCGACCTTGACGTGGTCCCAGAACTCGGCGGCGTCGCGGGTTTCGTCCTGGATGTCGAGCAGCGACTGCAGCCACTTGGTGCCGAGCCGGTCGTTGCTGGCCGCGTTCGGCTCGGCCGCCTTGTAGAGCCAGTGCGCCGCCACGCCCGATTCGGCCACCACGTGCATGGCCTCGGTGCGCAGCTGGAACTCCACGTTCACGCCGGCCGGGCCCACCAGCGTGGTGTGCAGCGACTGGTAGCCGTTGAGCTTGGCGATCGCGATGTGGTCCTTGAACTTGCCCGGCAGCGGCTTGTACATTTGGTGCAGGATGCCCAGGCCCGTGTAGCAGGCGATCACGTTCGGCACGATCAGGCGAAAGCCGTAGATGTCGGTCACCTGGGCGAAGCTCAGGTGCTTTTCTTCCATCTTGCGGTAGATCGAATAGAGCGTTTTCTCGCGTCCCGCGATGCGCAGCGTCATGTTGGCGTTGGCAAAGGCGGTCTCGACCTCGCGCTGCACCTTCTGGATCAGGTCGCGGCGGCGCCCGCGCGCCTTGGCCACCGCCTTGGACAGGGTGGCGTAGCGCCACGGTTTCAGATGGCGGAACGACAGTTCCTGCAGTTCGCGGTAGGTCTGGTTCAGGCCCAGCCGGTGCGCGATGGGCGCGTAGATCTCAAGCGTTTCGCGCGAGATCCGGGCCCATTTCTCGCGCGGCGCATCGTCGAGCGTGCGCATGTTGTGCGTGCGGTCGGCCAGCTTGACCAGGATCACGCGCACATCGCGCGCCATGGCCAGCAGCATCTTGCGGAACGATTCGGCCTGGTTTTCCTCGCGGGTATTGAACTGCAGCTTGTCCAGCTTGGTGAGCCCGTCGACCAGCTCGGCCACCGGCGCGCCGAAGCGCTCGATCAGTTCGGGCTTGGTGACCCCGCAGTCTTCGATGGCATCGTGCAGCAGGGCGGCCATCAGCGCCTGTGCGTCGAGCTTCCATTCGGCGCATTGCGCCGCTACGGCAATGGGGTGGGTGATGTAGGGCTCGCCGCTGTTGCGCAGCTGGCCCAGGTGGGCTTCGTCGGCAAAGCGGTAGGCGCGGCGCACCAGCTCGGTGTCTTCGGGGCTCAGGTAGTCGAGCCTGGCGGTCAGCGCGGCAAAGCTCGCGGCAGCCGCATTCAGCGCCGCCGGACTCGGCTTGGGCGTGCCCCCCGTGGGGGCATGGGACTGATGTTTGGCAACCGCGCTCATGGCTACCACTTTAGCGTGACCGCTCTATGGACGCGTCCAGACGTAAAAAAAGCACCGCTTTGCGGTGCCTTTTCGTTGCAGGGCTGCGTCAGAAACAACGATCAGCCCGGCACCTTCTTGAGCATTTCCAGGCCGATCTTGCCTTCGGCGATTTCGCGCAGGGCCGTGACGGCGG
>NZ_JBFTPJ010000482.1:0-4461 GCF_056398445.1 Variovorax sp. 01T439_2 | reverse complement strand
CTGCGGCACCTGCCGGCAGCCAGCAGCTGGTCTTCGTCGCGCGCGAGGAATGCTGGATCACCGTTACCGAAGCCGGCGGCAAGCAGCTGCTGCGCCGCAGCCTGCAGGCCGGCGAAACGGTGGCATTGTCGGGAACGCTGCCGCTGTCGGTGGTGGTGGGGCGCGCTTCGGCGGTCGATGTGCAGGTGCACGGAAAGCCCTACGATCTGAAGCCTGTCACGCGCGGCGGCGGCGTGGCGCGTTTCGAGGTGAAACCGTGACCGACTGCACTCCCCAACCCATCGAATCGGCGGCGCCCAAGGCGCGCCGTTCGCGCCAGGCCCAGGTGGTCTGGGGGCCACGCACCGTGACGGTGGGCGGCGATGCGCCCGTGCGGGTGCAGTCCATGACCAACACCGACACCGTCGATGCCGTCGGCACGGCCATCCAGGTGAAGGAGCTTGCCATTGCCGGTTCGGAGATGGTGCGCATCACCGTCAACACGCCGGAGGCGGCGGCCCAGGTGCCGTACATCCGCGAGCAGCTCGACCGCATGGGCATCGACGTGCCGCTGATCGGCGACTTCCACTACAACGGCCACCGCCTGCTCACCGACTATCCGGCCTGCGCCGAGGCGCTGAGCAAGTACCGCATCAATCCCGGCAACGTGGGCAAGGGCGACAAGCGCGACCGCCAGTTCGGCCAGATGATCGATGCGGCCATGCGTTGGAACAAGCCGGTGCGCATCGGCGTCAACTGGGGCAGCCTCGACCAGGAACTGCTGGCCAGCCTGATGGACACCAACAGCCAGCGCGCCGAGCCCTGGGACGCGAAGCAGGTGATGTACGAGGCGCTCATCACCTCGGCCATCGAATCCGCCAAGCTCGCCGAATCGATGGGCATGGCCGGCAACCAGGTCATCCTGTCGTGCAAGGTGAGCGGCGTCCAGGACCTGATCTCGGTCTACCGCGAGCTCGCCAGGCGCTGCGACTATCCGCTGCACCTGGGGCTCACCGAAGCCGGCATGGGCACCAAGGGCACGGTGGCGTCGGCCACGGCGCTTTCCATCCTGCTGCAGGAGGGCATCGGCGACACCATCCGCGTGTCGCTCACGCCCCAGCCGGGCGAGTCGCGCACGCAGGAAGTGCTGATCGCCAACGAGATCCTGCAGGCGCTGGGCCTGCGCGTGTTCGTGCCGAGCGTCACCGCCTGCCCGGGCTGCGGCCGCACCACCAGCACCACCTTCCAGGAACTGGCCAAGCAGATCGACGACTACCTGCGCCTGCAGATGCCGGTCTGGCGCAAGAAGTACCCGGGCGTCGAGAAGCTGAAGGTGGCCGTGATGGGCTGCATCGTCAACGGCCCCGGCGAGAGCAAGCACGCCGACATCGGCATCAGCCTGCCAGGCACCGGCGAGGCGCCCGCCGCCCCGGTCTTCATCGACGGCGAAAAGGCACTCACGCTGCGCGGCGACAATATCGCCAACGAGTTTCACCAGCTCGTCGAAACCTACATTCAAAAGCGCTTCGGCCAGCAACTGGCTGCCGACGTCGCCTGACCACTTTCTCCCATGGCTGACAAGATCAATGCCGTCAAAGGCATGAACGACATATTGCCGGCGAGCGTGCCGCGCATCGACCGCCTGCCCGATTCGGCCCTCTGGTCGTGGTTCGAGCAGACGGTGCGCGGGCTCCTCGCCCGCTACGGCTACCAGTACATGCTGACGCCGGTGGTCGAACCCACGGCGTTGTTCGTGCGCGGACTGGGCGAGGTGACCGATATCGTCGAGAAGGAGATGTACTCCTTCACCGATGCAATGAACGGCGACAAGCTCACGCTTCGCCCCGAGGCCACCGCCGGCATCGTGCGCGCCATGGTCGAGCACAACGCGCTCTACAACGGCCCGCTGCGCCTGTGGACGATGGGACCGATGTTCCGCCACGAGCGTCCCCAGAAGGGCCGCTACCGCCAGTTCCACCAGCTCGACGTCGAGGCGCTGGGCTTTCCCGGCCCGGACGTGGACGCCGAGCTGATCCTCATGGTGCGGGCCCTCTGGCGCGAGCTCGGGTTGGCCGAAGGCGAGCACGTGCGCCTGGAGATCAACAGCCTGGGCCAGCCGGCCGAGCGCCAGGCGCACCGCGAAGCGCTGATCCGCCATTTCGAGGCGCATGCCGGCGTGCTCGATGCCGATGCACAGCGGCGCCTGCACAGCAATCCGCTGCGCATCCTC
This sequence comes from Variovorax sp. 01T439_2, assembly GCF_056398445.1. Classification (NCBI taxonomy): domain Bacteria; kingdom Pseudomonadati; phylum Pseudomonadota; class Betaproteobacteria; order Burkholderiales; family Comamonadaceae; genus Variovorax; species Variovorax sp. 01T439_2. Next base: position 2,252 of record NZ_JBFTPJ010000482.1, on the reverse strand, counting down.
GATACCAAGAATCCCGCCATGCAGGCCGTGGTGGAGGCCGCGCCCCAACTGATGGACTTCCTCGGCGAGGAGTCGCGCGCGCACTTCGATGCGGTGCGCGCCGTGCTCGATGCCGCAGGGCTGGCCTACCGCGTCAACCCGCGCCTGGTGCGCGGGATGGACTATTACAACCTGACCGTCTTCGAATGGGTCACCGACCAGCTCGGTTCGCAGGGCACCGTCTGCGGGGGAGGGCGCTATGACGGCCTCATCGGCCAGATGGGCGGCAAGCCTGCGCCGGCCGTCGGCTTCGGCCTGGGCATCGAACGGCTGCTGCTGCTGATCCAGGAACTCCGCCTGCCGGTCCCCGCCGCGGCGCCCGCGGCGTACGCCATCGTGCCCTCGGCCGCCGCGCTGCCGCAGGTCATGGCCGTGCTCGAGCAGCTGCGCGCCGCCGGCGTGAGCGTGCTGCAGCATGCGGGCGGCGGCAGCATGAAGGCGCAGTTCAAGAAAGCCGACGCGAGCGGAGCGCGCTATGCGCTGGTCTTTGGCGAAGACGAACTGTCGCGCGGCGAAGTCACGGTCAAATCGCTGCGCGAGGGCGGTGGCGAACAGGTGGCGCGGCCTCTCGCCGAGGTGGCCACCTGGGCGGCCACCCTACAATCCCCGGCTCCCAACATCTGATACGCATGGCAACCCATCTCGATCTCGACGAACAGGAACAGCTCGACCAGCTCAAGCATTTCTGGAACACCTACGGCACCCTGATCACCTGGGTGGTGTTGCTCGTGGCCGGGGCCTTCGTGGCCTGGAACGGCTGGCAATATTTCCAGCGCAACAAGGCGGCGCAGGCCGCGGCCCTCTACGACGAGGTCGAGCGCAGCACGCAGTCCGGCGACGTGGAGCGCATCCAGCGCGTGCTGGGCGACATGAAGGAACGCTTCGCCGGCACCGCCTACGCGCAGCAGGCGGGCCTCCTGGCCGCCAAGGCGCTCTACGAGAAGGGCAACGCCGAGGCCTCGCGCGCCGCGCTCGGCTGGGTGGCGCAAAGCGCGGTCGATCCGGGCTACAAGGCCGTTGCCAAGCTGCGGCTGGCGGCCGAACTGCTCGACAGCAAGTCGTACGACGAAGCGCTCAAGCAGCTCTCCGGCGACGTGCCCAAGGAGTTCGAGCCGCTCGTGGCCGACCGCAAGGGCGACATCTACATGGCCCAGGGCAAGCGCGCCGAAGCGCAGGCCGAATACCGCAAGGCCTGGACCGGCCTTGGCCCGGCGTCCGACTACCGGCGCCTGGTCGAATTCAAGCTCAACGCCGCCGGCGTCGATCCGAAGAGCCTGGCACCCGTGATCACGGTCACGCCGGCAGCCCCCAAAAATTCCTGATCGCACTATGAATTTCAAGCGTTTCATGCCTGAGTCGTCCGTCCTGCGTGCAGGTTCGGCCATTGTTCTGGCCGCGATGCTGGCTGCCTGCTCGGGCACCAGCAAGCCCAAGCCGGCCGAACTGCCCGCCAACCCCGCGTTGTTCGGCGTGCGCCAGGCCTGGAGCGTGCGCATCCCGGCCGTGGGCTTCCCGCTGGCCACCGACGTCAGCGGCGACATCGTCACCGTGGCCGGCAGCGACGGCACCGTGGTCGCCATCGACGCCCGTGCCGGCCGCGAAACCTGGCGCGCGAATGCGGGCGCCAAGCTCGCAGCCGGCGTCGGCAGCGACGGCTCGCTGGCCGCGGTGGTCACCACCGACAACGAACTCGTGGCCATCGAAGGCGGCAAGGTCCTGTGGAAGCAGCGGCTCTCGGCCCAGGCCTTCACCGCGCCGCTGGTGGCCGGCCGCCGCGTCTTCGTGCAGACCGCCGACCGCAGCATCAGCGCCTGGGACGGCCAGAGTGGCCGCCGCCTCTGGCTGCAGCAGCGCACGGCCGAAAACCTCGTGCTCAAGAAGTCGGGCGTGCTGATCGCCGTGGGCGATACGCTGATCTCGGGCATCGGTGGCCGGCTGGTCGGCATCAACCCGGCCAACGGCACCTCGCGCTGGGAAGCGCCCATTGCGGCGCCGCGCGGCACCAACGACGTGGAGCGCTTGGTCGACCTGACCGGCAGCGTGAGCCGCGTCGGCGACACCGTGTGCGCCCGTGCCTACTATGCCAACGTCGGCTGCGTCGACACCGCGCGCGGCCAGCTGCTGTGGAGCAAGCCTGCCGTGGGCGCCGAGGGCGTCAGCGGCGACGAGGGCTTCGTCTACGGCACCGAGTCCGACGGCAGCGTCGTGGCCTT
>NZ_JBFTPJ010000481.1:0-4462 GCF_056398445.1 Variovorax sp. 01T439_2 | reverse complement strand
CCTCACGCACGTGGCCGAGCGCGCCGCCGACAAGGCCGTCTCGCAAAAGCTCATGCCCGTGGCCGTGGGGCTCGACGCCTCGGGCCAGCCCACGCCCGCCTTGCTGAAGCGCCTGGCCGCGCTGGGCGCCGACGCCTCGGCCGTGCCTGGCCTGAAGCGCGCGATGGACGGCAAGGCCGAAGCGCTGTTCTACGAAAGCACCGCCAAGGGCGCAACGCTGGCCGAAGGCCTGCAGAAGGCGCTGGCCGAGGCCATTGCCAAGCTGCCGATTCCCAAGGTGATGAGCTACCAGCTCGAAAGCGGCTGTGAGCTGCCCGGCTGGAGCAGCGTGAGCTTCGTACGCCCCGCGCATGGCCTGGTGGCGCTGCATGGCGATGCCGTGGTGCCGGTGGAGGCGCTCGGCCTGAAGGCCGGCCGCGAGACCCACGGCCACCGCTTCGAGGCTGCCGTCGATCCGGTCGTGCTGCGCGACGCCAACAGCTATGCGCTGCAGATGCAGGACGAGGGCGCGGTCATCGCGAGCTTCGAAGCGCGCCGCACCGAGATCGCGCGCCAGCTCGCGGCCGCGGCCGTGCGGGTCGGCGGCGCTGCCGTGCCCATCCATGACGACGCGCTGCTCGACGAAGTGACCGCGCTGGTCGAGCGGCCCAACGTGCTGGTCTGCAGCTTCGAGCGCGAATTCCTCGAGGTGCCGCAGGAGTGCCTCATCCTCACGATGAAGGCCAACCAGAAGTACTTTCCGCTGCTGGACGCCTCGAACCGGCTCACCAACAAGTTCCTGGTGGTCAGCAACATCAGCCCCGAGGACGCGAGCGCGGTGGTCGGCGGCAACGAGCGCGTGGTGCGTCCGCGCCTGGCCGACGCCAAGTTCTTCTTCGACCAGGACCGCAAGAAGTCGCTGGCCTCGCGCGTCGAATCGCTGGGCAAGGTGGTCTATCACAACAAGCTCGGCACCCAGGGCGAGCGCGTCGAACGCGTGATGCGCATTGCGCGCGGCATCGCCGAAAAGCTCGGCGCCGCCGCGCTCGTCGCGCATGCGGTGCAGGCCGCGCAGCTGGCCAAGGCCGACCTCGTGACCGACATGGTCGGCGAGTTCCCGGAGCTGCAGGGCACCATGGGCCGCTACTACGCGCTGCACGACGGCCTCGCTGCTGAAGTGGCCGACGCGATCGAAGACCACTACAAGCCGCGCTTTGCCGGCGACGAGCTGCCGCGCAACAGCGTGGGCCTGGTGGTCGCGCTGGCCGACAAGCTCGAGACGCTGGTCGGCATGTTCGGCATCGGCAACCTGCCCACCGGCGACCGCGATCCCTTCGCGCTGCGCCGCCATGCGCTCGGCGTGATCCGCATGCTGATCGAGAAAGACCTGCCGCTGAAGCTCGACGCGCTGCTGCAGGACGCCGCCGCGCAGTTCAAGGACATCGACGGCTTCGACACCGGCAAGGCCACGGCCGAGCTGCAGGACTTCATCCTCGACCGCCTGGCCGGCAGCCTGCGCGAGCAGGGCGCCAGCGCGCAGGAAGTCGACGCCGTGCTGGCGCCGCGGCCGCAGCGCCTGGGCGAGGTGCCCAAGCTGCTGGCGGCCGTGCGCGCCTTTGCCGCGCTGCCCGCCGCCGCCGCGCTGGCCGCCGCCAACAAGCGCATCGGCAACATCCTCAAGAAGGCGCCCGAGGCCGACGCGCACGTCAGCGAACTGCTGCTGAAGGAGCCCGCAGAGAAGGCGCTGCATGCCGCCATGGCCGAGGTCGTGCCCGCGGCCAACGCCCAGTTCGATGCCGGCGACTACACCGCTTCGCTGCAGACCCTGGCCGCGCTGCGCGAGCCGGTCGATGCCTTCTTCGACGGCGTGATGGTCAATGCCGAGCAGGCCGACCTGCGCCTGAACCGGCTGGGCCTGCTGATGTCGCTGCACGCCGCGATGAACCGCGTGGCGCAGCTCGAGCGGCTGGCTGCTTGATCATCCCCCCGGCGACCTCACCATGGGCGGCACTGCCATGAAACTCGTCATCCTCGACCGCAACGGCACGATCAACGTGCACCGCGAAGACTTCGTCAAGAGCGACATCGAGTGGACGCCGCTGCCCGGTGCGCTCGAGGCCGTGGCCCGGCTCAACCATGCGGGCTGGCACGTGGTGATCGCGTCCAACCAGTCGGGCCTGGGCCGCGGGCTGTTCGACATGGCCTCGCTCAATGCCATGCACGCCAAGATGCACAAGATGCTCGCGGCCGTGGGCGGGCGGGTCGATGCGGTCTTCTATTGCCCGCACAGCCCCGACGAGGGCTGCGATTGCCGCAAGCCCGCGCCGGGCCTGTTCCGCCAGATTGCCGACCGCTACGGCATCGACCTGAAGGACGTGCCCACCGCGGGCGACAGCCTGCGCGACCTGCAGGCCGGCGCGGCCGCCGGCTGCGAGCCGCACCTGCTGCTCACCGGCATGGGCGCGGCCTGCCGCGGCGTCGATCCGCTGCCTCCCGAATACCCGGCGAACACCGTGGTTCATGAGAACCTCGCCGCCTTTGTCGACTTCTTGCTTGCGCGCGAAGCGCAGGCTGCACTGCAGGTGGCTGTCTGATGGCTTTTATCCGTTCCGTTGTCCATGCCTTGTGGATGCTCGTCACCGTGGTGCCCTGGGGCATCATCATGTGCGTCAGTTCGCTCTGGAAGCGCGGCATCCCGCTCTACTGGATGGCGGTGCAGTGGCTCAGCTGGGCCATCGGCGGCGCGCGCGTGCTGCTGGGCATCCAGACGCGCGTGACCGGCATGGAAAACCTGCCCGCCGACAAGCTGGCCGGCGCGGTCCTGCTGGTGAAGCACCAGTCGACCTTCGAGACCTTCCTGATGCCCACGCTGATGCCGCATCCGCTGGCCTTCGTGTTCAAGAAGGAGCTGATCTACGTGCCCTTCTTCGGCTGGGCGATGGCCCGGCTCGACATGATCCACATCGACCGCAGCCAGCGCGCGCAGGCCTTCAACAAGGTCGTGAACCAGGGCCGCAAGCTGCTGGCGCAGGGCATCTGGATCATCATGTTTCCCGAGGGCACCCGCATTCCGCGCGGCCAGAAGGGCACCTACAAGAGCGGCGGCACGCGCCTCGCATGCGAGACCGGCGTGCCGGTGATCCCGGTGGCCGTCACCTCGGCCAAGGTCTGGCCGCGCAAGGCCTTCATCAAGCGTCCCGGCGTGGTCGACGTGTCGATCGGCCCGGCCATTCCCAGCGTGGGCCGCAAGCCCGACGAGCTGATGCGCGAGGTCGAGGCCTGGATCGAATCCGAGATGCGCCGGCTCGATCCCGAGGCCTACCGCGACAGCCTGCCGCTGCCGCAGGCGCCGCAAGAGGCGCTGAAGTAGTAGAAGAAAAGAAAGAACCCGAGATGCGGGGACTGCTTCAGTTCACGATGGACCTGTTCGAAGGGTTGGGCAGCGAGTTTGCGCCGGCCAAGCCGAGCGAGCCGCGCGGCAAGAAGGTCCGGAAAAAGGCGACGCCGCCGGCCGTGCCCGCACCCCCGGTGGCCGATGCGCAGCCTGCAGGCAGGGCCGGAGACGCCGGTCCTGCGCAGCCCGCCGTCCCGCTGCGCGACACGCTCGCGCTCGCAAGCTTCGTGCACCCTGAGGCCACGCGAGAAGCGGTGCTCGGGTCGGCGCGCGTGGCCTACGAGTTCAAGCGCGGCAAGCGCAAGACCATCGGCTTCGTGGTCGGCGCCGAAGGCCTGTCGGTGCGCGCGCCCCGCTGGGTCACGCTGCGCGACGTCGATGCCGCCATCCAGGAAAAGGCCGGCTGGATCCTGCGCAAGCTGCTGGAGACGCAGCAGCGCCACGCACGCGTCGAGGCCACGCGCATCGACTGGAAGGACGGCGCGGAGTTTCCCTTCATGGGCGAGACGGTCGTGATCCGCCTCGATCCGAAGCACGGCTTTGCAAGCGTCGGCGGCACGCTCGATGCAAGCGATGACGCCGCCGGCCCGCGCACTTTGCGCCTGGCCGTGGCGCAGAACGCCGAGGCCTCGCAGATCCGCGATGCCGCCCAGGCCTGGCTCATGCGGCAGGCGCGCCGGCTTTTCATCGAGCGGCTCGACCATTTCGCGCCCCGGCTGGGGGTGCGGTGGCAGAAGCTGTCGCTGTCGAATGCCGCGACTCGCTGGGGAAGCGCGAGCGCGGATGGGTCGATCCGGCTGAACTGGCGGTTGATCCACTTTCGCCTGCCGGTGATCGACTATGTGGTGGCGCATGAGCTGGCGCATCTGCGGGTGATGGACCACTCGCAGCGGTTTTGGGACACGGTGGAGAGCGTGGTGCCGGACTATGACCTGCTGCGGCGGCAGCTCAAGGATGAGGCTGTGCCTAGGTGGTCTTGAGGTTTGTTTTTTTGTTTTCCGGGGCCGGGATTCCGCCCGGCGGCGGACTCACTTTCTTTTGCTTCGCCAAAAGAAAGTAAGCAAAGAAAAGGCGACCCCACTGTCTGCG
>NZ_JBFTPJ010000480.1:0-8007 GCF_056398445.1 Variovorax sp. 01T439_2 | reverse complement strand
GGCCGGATCGGCTTCCTTGCGCAGGCCGATGCTCACGGGTGCGGTGTAGATCGGCGTGGGGATCTGCATCACGCCCACGTTGGCGCGCTTGGCCAGCAGCGGCTGCGCCAGCAGGATCACCAGGATCTGGCAGTCGGCGCGGCCGGCCTGCAGCGCGAGCGTTGCGGAGCCCGAGTTCTCCAGCCGCTGGACGTCGGCCTTCGGCAGGATGCGCGTGGCGAGCTGGTCGTGGCTGGAGCCCACGTCGACCACGATCTTGTTCTCCGGCGCGTTCAGCTGCTCCCAGGTCTTGGTCGGGAACCCCTTCTTGCACACGGCGGTGTAGGTGTTGTCGAACAGGGTGTCGGAGAAGTTCACGACCTCCTTGCGCGCCGGCGTCGGCGCCATGCCGAACATCGCATCGATCTTGTTCGACTGCAGGTCGAGCACCGCGTTGCCCCAGGTGGTTTCCACATACTCGACCTTGGCGCCGAACTTCTTCGCCAGGCTCTCGGAGAAGTCGGGCCCGAAGCCTTCCCACTTGCCCGAGACCAGGTCCTTGCTGAAGTACGGAATGGCCCCGGCGATCGCGCCCACCCGCAGGACCTTGGTCCGTTGGACGCGGGTCATCGAGCTTTCCGGCTCCTGGGCGACGCTGAGGGTGAGGGTGCATGCGCTCGTCAGCGCGAGGAGGGTGCGAAGGATCGCTCGTTTTGTAGTCATGGGGTCTCCAAGCAAAAAGCTCGCCATTTGAATAAGAAGGAAGGCTTCGACTCGCGAATGAAGTCTAGGAGCCATGATAGTCACGAGCAATGCGGCACTTCGTCAGGATCGCGCGAAGTTTTCGTCATACCGTCATCCTGGGCATGCGAAACGACCGATTCCGTCAGACGGCGCTCGAATGTCCGGGTCGCACCATGGGCACGCCCCGGGTGCCAGATCGGTGCACCCCGCGCGGCTTCAGCCCAGGAAGCGTGAAGGCCGGAACGGCGCGGGATCGAAGGCGCAGGCTTCGCCGGCCATCATTGCGCCCAGGAGCGCGGCCGTTCCGGGAGCGGTGTTGAAGCCGATGTGCTGATGGCCGAAGGCGAGCCAAAGGCCTGGGCGGCCCGGGCATTCGCCGATCACCGGGCGGCTGTCCGGCAGCGTGGGGCGGCTGCCGAGCCAGGCTTCCTTGTCAAGGCGCTCCTCGAGCGGAAACGCCTCGCGCGCCGCGCGCTCCGCCAGGTCGAGCTGCGCGAGATTCCGGGGCGCCTCGCGATCGGTCAATTGCACGCCGGTGGACAGGCGCAGGCCTTGTTCCATCGGCGACAGCACATAGCCGCCGCCGGTGTCGTAGACCGGCCGCCCGAGCGAGGCGCCGCCGGCGGCCCCGTAGTGCATGTGGTAGCCGCGCTCGTACGCCATCGGCACCGACAGACCCAAGGCCTTCTTCGCGAACTCCCGGCTCCACGGCCCCAGCGCGAGCACGACGCGCGAGGCCTCGTGGAGCGTGCCGCCGTCTTCGCTGAGCTGCCAGGCATCGCCTGCATCCGATCGGCGCAGGCCGCCGATCGATGCCTGCCGGATGCGGCCTCCGCGCGCGGTGAAAAGCCTGGCATAGGCCTCGACCACCTGGCCAGGGCTGTCCACCGACGCCGTGTCCTGGATCCACAGCGCGCGCGGGAACAGCGGCTTCAGGTGCGGCTCGAGCTGCGCGAGCTCTCGCGCATCGAGCAGCTGCGTTGCAATGCCGAATTTCTTGAAAGTGTCCCGCGAGCGCTGGCCGCCGAGAAAGCCTTCCTCGCTGCGGTAGAGAAAGAGCCACCCGTTCGTGCGCAGGCGGTGCGCCGCGCCCGCTCCGCCCAGCAGCCGCAGGTGCTCCTGCGTCGAAAGCCGGATCAGTGCATCGAGCGCCGCGGTCGTTTCATGAAAGACCGCCGCGCGCGCGTTGGCCAGGAACTTCAGCGCCCATGGCAGGTTCTTCGCGAGGAAAAGCGGGTTGTAGCGAAAGCCCGCGGAGCTGTTCTTCAGCAGTCTGGGAAGCGAGGACCACAACCCCGGATGGTTGAACGGCATCAGCGAGCTGCGGGCGATCACGCCGGCATTGCCGTAGGAGGTTTCACGGCCCGGGGCGGTGCGGTCGAAGACCGTCACGTCGAAACCCCGCCGCTGGAGCTCGAGGGCACACGACACGCCGACGATGCCGGCGCCGAGCACGGCAACAGTGTTCTTCATTCAGGCCAATCGGTTCATTCGCCGAAAAGTCTATCGCGAACCGCCGGCGCCGCGATCGGGTCTACAGATAGGCCACGTCTTCCGGCGCCAGCGCCAGCGGATCGAGCTTCTTTTTTGCCAGCCATGAATACACGGGCGGCACGCGGTCCGCCAGCGATTCGATGTGGATGTCGATGAGGCAGGGGCCGTCATACGCGAAGGCTTCATCGAGCGCCTGCACCAGTTCGCCGGGCGTGGCGGCCGTCCAGGCCTTGATGTCGAAGGCCTCGGCAATGGCCTGGCCGCGCGGCGGCAGGAAGTCCACGCCAAAGCATTCGTCGTGGCCCTTGAGCCGGTGCAGCCCCTTGATCCAGCCGAAGCAGCCGTTGTTGAACAGCATCAGCAGCGCCGGCACCTTCTTGCGAACCAGCGTCTCGAGCTCGCCGACGGCCATGTTGAAAGAGCCGTCGCCGAACATGCCGATCGGCCGGCGGGTCTTGTCGGCATACCAGGCGCCGACCACCGCGGGAATCGCCGAGCCCAGGCCGCCGAAGGCACGCGGAATGACGAAGCGCGTGCGGCGGTCCCCGATGCGCAGGAAGCGCGTCATGTAGGGCGTGGGTGTGCCGGCATCCGAAAGAATGTGCACGGCCTGGCCGTACTTCTCGAGCTGCTTGCCGAATTCGCGCACCACGCGCTCGGGCCGCAGCGGCACGTCACTCAGCGAGAGCACGCCTTCGGCATGGTCCCAGAAGTTCGCCCGGTAAGTGTTGAGATGGTCGATCCAGGGCGTGTGCTTCGAGCCATCGAAATCGACGGGCGCCTCGTTCAGGATCTGCTTCAACACCAGCTGCGCATCCGCGGCGATCGACAGCAGGTTCTCGTAGTTGTTGGCAAGGCGCTCGGGGTTGATGTCGATCTGCACCACGCGCTTGTTGAGCGTCGACTTGGGGAAGGTCCAGCCCACGGTGACGACGGAGCCCATGCGCGAGCCGACGAAGATCACCAGGTCCGATTCCTCGAGCGCGCGGTTGGCATGCGGATGAAAGCCGTTGTCGCCGATGACGCCGATGGCCAGGCGGTGATCGTCGGGCAGCGCGCCCTGGCCGGTGATCGTGTTGACCACGGGCACGTTGAGCTTCGCGGCCACCTCGGTGAGCGCGCTGCCGGCGCAGGAGCGGTTCACGCCGCCGCCCGCGACGAAGAGCGGCTTCGAGGCCTTCCGCAGCAGCGCGAAAAGCTCGCCCACCTTGCCGGGCGCTGGCGCCATCGGAAAGGCCGGGAAGGTCCTGCATTCGGGCTCGGCGTGCAGCGAGATGGCGTCGGGGTCGATCTCCGCCAGCAGCATGTCTTCCGGGATCTGCAGGTGGCCTGGCGCAGTCGAGCTCGGTGATCATGCCGCGGCCTTCGCCGGGCAGCGGCAGGTCGATGGTCAGCAGGATGACCGGCACCGAGGAAGCATTCGATTCCGCCAGCGGCGGCAGCGAGTACATCGCGCCGGCGCCCGAGGGGCATTCGAAGATGCCGGGCCTGTCGGTCAGCCGCGCATAGGCGTCGGCCATGTAGCCGGCCGAGCGTTCGTCGCGGGCCATGACGTGCTCGATGTCGCCGTGGCGGCGCTGCAGCGCCTCGTAGAACGGCACGTTGGTGTCGCCGGGCACACCGAAAAGTACGTCGACACCGTAGTTGATCAACATCTGCACGAGCACGTCTGCACCACGCATGGCAAAACTCCAGTCCGGATTGAAAAAGAAGAAAGAGAGACAGGGGCGGGCCGGGGCCTTGCGCTCCCCGGCCGCGGCTTGCGCGAAGCACTCAGGCTCAGGCTTCGGCGAGCTTCTGCTGCGAAGGGCTGGAGGCGCTCACGCCAAGCCCCTGGTAGTAGTGGCCCACGCGCGTCGAGAGAAAGGCCTCGAGCGGCGCCTGCTCCTGCCCGACAAAGCCGGCGCGGGGCAGCTTGCCTTGCTGCAGCAGCTCGAACACGCCGACCACGCCGGCCGCCGTGGTGAGCTCGATGGCGGTGCGGTCCTTGCCGCGAAGCCTGGCGCCGAACACGCGGCCCAGGCGGGTTTCCTGCTCGAAGCGGCCGCCGCGCATGCCCGAGGCCGACGCGAACACGATCACCACGTCTTCGCGGCTGTGCGGCACCGCGTGCTCGAGCACCTGGCGCAGCAGGTCGCGGCGCTCGATCAGGCGCAGGTCGTGCAAGAGGAAGTTCATCGCATCGCGGTGGCCCGGATAGCGGATGGTCTTGTAGTCGAGGTTGCGCACCTTGCCGCGCAGCGTCTCGCACAGCGTGCCCAGGCCGCCGGATGTATTGAAGGCCTCGAAGGCCTCGGCGTCGAGCGTGAAGGTCTCATGGCCCTCCAGCGCCTGCACCGACACGAGCTGGCCGTTCACGATCGCATCGCAGGCGTTGCAGTACTCGTTGATGACGCCGTCGATGCTCCAGGTGAAGTTGTAGCGCAGGCTGTTGGTGGCATTGCGCGTGAGCGCGCCGACGCGAAGGCGCAGATCGTAGAGCTCGTCGAAGTGCCCCGCCAGGTGCCCGCCGAGCATGCCAATCACGCCGGGCGCGAGGCCGCTTTGCGGCATCAGCACCGACGTGGCTTCGTCGGAAAGCTGGCGGATCGCATGCGTGGCCGCCACGTCCTCCGTGAGGTCGAAGTAGTGCACGCCCAGCCGCGCCGCCTGCGTGGCCACGCGCGCGGCCAGGAAGAACGGCAGCGCGTTGATGACCACCGTGTGCGCGGCCAGTTCGCCGGCCAGCGCCGCTTCGTCCTCCACGTTCAGCGTGATCTGCCGCACCAGCGGATCATTGGACGGCGTGCCGGCGCGCTGGTCGGCCAGCGTCACCGGGATGCGGTGGTATTCGGCGATCATGTCCGCCACCGTGCTGCCCACCTTGCCCGCACCCAGCACCAGAACATTCTTGACTTGCAGCTTCGACATTTTGTTTCTCCAGAAAAGAGCCACAGCTCCGTAGAGAAAATGTAGAAGCGAAGGCTGGCAGGCGGTAGAGAGCAGAACGGCGAAGGCGGCAGTGTTCTCGACGTTTCGACGAAGGGGCGTGACGTTTTCGCGCGAGGGGCGGCCCGCGCCCTCCGGTTCAGGCCGTGGCGACCGGCTGCCGTGCGAGCACCTGCAGCACGTTCTTCGCCGCGCCGACGCCCATGTTCACATAGGCATCGCCGGTCACGCCGCCGATGTGCGGGCTCAGCACGAAGTTCTCCTCGCCCTGGAACGGGTGGCCGGCGGCCATGGGCTCGACCGCGAAGCTGTCCAGGCCCGCCATGCCGACCTGGCCCGAGCGCACCGCGGCCAGCAGCGCCGCCTCGTCGACGAGGCCGCCGCGCGCGGTGTTCACCAGGATCACGCCGCGCTTGCACCGCGCCAGCGTGCCGGCGTTGACCATGCCGCGGTTGTCTTCCGTCAGCGGGCAGTGCAGCGAGATCGCATCCGACTCGCGCCAGATCGCCGGCAGGTCGACCGGCGTCACATGGGGCGGAAGATTCGCGGCATAGGGATCGAAGCCGATCACGCGCATGCCCAGCGCATCGGCCATGCGGGCAAAGCGCAGTCCGATCGCACCCAGGCCGATCAGCCCGATGGTGCGGCCGCCGAGCTCGAGGCTCTTGTGCGTGGCCTTGTCCCAGTGGCCGGCGTGCATGCGCGCGTCCAGCGCCACGACCGACTTGGCGCAGGCCAGCAGCAGGGCCAGTGCCTGCTCGGCCACCGCAGCGGCATTCGCACCGGCCGCCGCGACGACCTCGATGCCGCGCGCCCGGGCCGCGGCCTTGTCGATGGTGTCGGTGCCGCTGCCGTGCTTGGAGATCACGCGCAGCGAGGGCGCCGCATCCATCACCGCGGCGCCGACCTTGCCGTAGCGCACGATGATGGCCACGGGGTCGTGCGCGCGGCACAGCGCCACCAGGTCGTCTTCGGTCGGCGTCTTGCCGGCGTAGACGATCTCGTGGCCCTCGAGCAGCGCGATGGCCTGCGGCGCCAGGTCGGCGCCGGTCACCACGATGGTGCTCACAGGGTCTCTCCTTCCTTGAGCACGCCGGCCGTGCGCAGTGCGCTGTTCAGCCACTTGGCCGCGGTGTCGCCTTCCTTGATGGCGGCAATGCGTGCGGCCTCGTCGCTGACCTTGCGGGCCGCCGCGGGCAGCAGCGCCTCGATCTTCTCGCGCTCGACCACCACCACGCCGTCGCCGTCGGCAATCACGAAGTCGCCCGCGCGCACCGTGACGTCGCCGACCGAGACGGGATGGCCGATGCGCCCGGCGATGTTCTTGGTCGGGCCGTTCGGGTTGGTGCCCACGCAGAACACGGGGTAGTCCATCTCGTCGATCTCGAGGCTGTCGCGGCAGGCGCCGTCCATCACCACGCCCGCGATGCCGAGCTTCTGGCAGGCCGTCATCATGATGGTGCCCATGAGCGCCGAGCCTTGGTCGCCCTTGCCGTCGATCACCAGCACGTCGCCGGGCCTGGCCATTGCGATGGCGGCGTGGATCATGAGGTTGTCGCCGGGCCGCACTTCCACCGTGAAGGCGGGGCCGGCCAGCTTCATGCGTGGGCGCAGCGCCTTGATGCGGCCATGCATCGCGCCTCGGCGGCCGGCCACGTCGGCCAGGATGGCGGGCTGCAGTTCGGCGGCCTGCGCCACGACGTGCGCGGGCACGCGCTCGAAATTGCGGATGATGTCGGGAGGGTTGGAGGACATGGTTTCTCTTGGAGGAATGAAGAGGGGAGGTTCAGTGCGGCGTGCGCCTCAATCGACCTTGGCGCCCGAGTCCTTGACGACCTTGCCCCAGCGCACCATTTCTTCGCGGATGTAGGCGCCGAACTCCTCCGGCGTGCTGCCCTTCACCTCGGCGCCCTGGCTTGCGAGCTTGCGCTTGACCTCGGGGTCCTGCAGCGCCTTGTTGAACGCCGCGTTGAGCTTGGCCACCACGTCCTTCGGCAGGCCGGCCGGACCCGCAACGCCGAACCATGTCGCGGCCTCGAAGCCCTTGTAGCCCGACTCGTCCACCGTTGGCGCACCGGGAAGGTCGGCGGTGCGCTTGCGCGAGGTGACGACGATCGGGCGCATCTTGCCGCTCTTGATGTGCCCGATCAGCGTCGGCACCGAGGACATGTACATCTGGACCTGGCCGCCGATCAGGTCGGTCGATCCCTGCGCGGCGCCCTTGTAGGGCACGTGCGTGAACCTGACGTCGGCGGTCTTCTGGAAGAGCTCGGTCGCCAGGTGCGCCACCGTGCCGCTGCCCGAGCTCGCGTAGTTGAGCGCATCGGGCCTGGCCTTGGCCGCGGCCACCACGTCGGCCAATGTCTTGTACGGCGAGTCGGCCGCCACCACCAGCACCAGCGGCGCGCTGGCCACGAGGCCGATCGGCGTCAGATCCTTCTCGGGGTTGTAGGGCAGCCTGGCGTAGAGCGTGGGATTGATCGCCAGGTTGCTGGTCTGGCCGAGCACCAGCGTGTAGCCGTCGGGCGCTGCCTTGGCGGCCGCATCGACCCCGAGGTTGCCGCCCGAGCCGGGCTTGTTGTCGATGACGATCGACCAGCCGTTGCTGGTGGCGACCTTGTTGGCAACTTCACGCGCAATCAGGTCGGTGCCGCCGCCGGCCGGGAACGGCACGATCAGCCGGATCGGCCGCGACGGATACGGGGCCTGCGCAAGAGCGCCGGCAGGTGCGAGGAGGGTGGCGCCGGCCACCAGTGCTGCGGCGGCGATGGCGAGACGACGACGCGAAGCGCCGGCACGAAGCGGGAATGAGGGCATGAACTTGTCTCCTGTGGCCGAACTGCCCGGCCCTGTGAAGCGGGT
>NZ_JBFTPJ010000479.1:0-4466 GCF_056398445.1 Variovorax sp. 01T439_2 | reverse complement strand
CAGGTGCAGTTGCTTGCGGTCGCTGCGCCAGACGAACTGCACCTGGCTCACGCGGTCGTTGTGGTCGAGCATGAACCAGTTGCCCACCTCCAGCTCGTGGGCCCATGCCAGCATGTCTTCGGCCGGAACGCCGCCCACGGTGTCGGCCACGACCTCGATCGAGGCTGCATCCACGCCCAGCAGCAGTTCGATGCTGGTCGCATCGAGCGGCAGGCTGGAGGCGCCGCCGTCGTCGGTGACGAAATCTTCCAGGTGCGCGAGGCGCTCGGCCATGGCCTCGATCTTGGCCGCGGGAATGGCCTCGGTCTTCGACAGGAAGGCGTCGGACAAGGTGGCGCCGATGGCCTTGATGTGGGCTTCCTGCGGCTCGTCGATGATGCCCAGCAGGTTCATGCCCAGGCGCAGGCGCTGCAGCAGCTGCGGCAGGTCCTGGATCACGCGGGCGCGGTCGGCGCGGTTGGGCTTGGCGCTCGCCGCCCACACCAGCTCGGAGGCCACGCGCTTGAGCATCACCGTCTGCTCGCCCTGGGCGCCGTAGCGCAGCGCGGCAATCGCCAGCACCTCGGCCCAGACCTTGAAGAGGAACTCGCGGATCTCCTCGCGCACCGGCATGTCGTTGAGCATCTTGCGCAGCTCGATGGTGTACTGGATCGCCATCGTTTCCTTCTGCTCGACCTGCTGCGCCACGCTCATGACGCGCTGGGTGGCGTCGCTTTGCGTGAGRTAGCGGTTCAGGAAGGCCACGAACTCGTCGAACACCAGCTTGAAGACGCGCTGGCCGGTTTCGGGATACTGCTCGATCACCTGCACCACGCGGCGGATCTCGCCCTCGAGCGCACTGCCCGAGATGGCCGCGGCATCGAAGCCCATCACGCAGGAGCCCATGCGGTCGATCAGCATGCGCGCCGGGTGCTGCAGCGTGCCGAAGAACTCGGGCTCGGCAATGGCCACGCGCAGCACCGGCATCTGCAGGCGCGCAAACCACACGCGCGCCGAGAAGGGAATGCGCTCCTCGGCAAGGATGGCCTGGAACATGAGCGCGACGATCTCGACCGTGGCCTTGTCGGCGGTGGTGGGCGCCTTTTTCTTGAGCTCCGCGCTGCGCCGCCGAAGGTCGACCGAGGCCTGCTGGATGAGGGTGGCCTGCTCCGCGGCGCCCGGCACCGAGCCCTGCATGTACTGCGTGGCGGCGGCCCGGTAGGCGGCTTCGGCCTCGGCGATCATGCCGGCGAAGGTCTGGGAGACGGCACGCGGGGCAGCCGCACCGGTCGCGCCGGACCCCGCGACGGCCGCATGGCCGTCCATTCCCGTGGTCGTCATCGAAGCCGAAGGCGAGGCCGGCGTTTCCGCGCCGATGCGCGCGGCGACAAAGCGCTTGAGGCTCAGCAGCGCCGTCTGCGCACGCTGGCGCGCGGCCAGCAGCGGCGAGCCGCCCGTGGTGAAGGCCGGCGCGGACGGCGCGAACGCCCCCCGTGCCTGCGGGGATGTATCGGCACCGCCCTGGCGCTGCACGGCCCCTGCGGGCCGCGTGGCGCCGCCGGCATGGGGCGAGGCCGGCATCGTGGCCGGCCCGGTGGCGCCGCCGCCGGTGGTGCTGCTGCCGGTGCGGCGCACGAAACTCTTGAGATCGATTTCGGGCATCACGCCCTGCGAAACCAGGAAGGCGTTGGCGTCTTCGTAGGCCTTGACGACCACGCCGACCAGCTGCTGCTGCACGGTGTCCTGCACGCGGGCCCAGAGCGCGCGGCTCAGGCCGGCCGCCAGCCACTGGTCCACCAGCAGCCGGGCCAGGGTTTCGGGCCTGAGCACGTCGTGGGCGTCGAGTTCTGCGGTGCCTTCCAGGAACTGGATGCGCAGCCGCAGGTCGCTGAGTTCGAAGCTGGCCTTGTCGTGGATCAGCTGCGCCAGGCGCGACGACAGGATGCTGCTCTCCATGGCATCGTCGCCGATGAGTTCGAGTCGCAGCTTCGCGGCCGGCGCGGCGGGCACCGCACCTGCTGGCGCGTCCACCGACTTGCGCCAGCCCGCCTGCGCGAGCGACACCCATTGCGAGGCCTGGCCCTGGAACGCCACGAAGTCGTCGCGGCTCTCCTGCATGGCGCGCGCACTGCCGATTTCCGAGGCCTGCTGCGTCAGGCGGTCCCGTATCGCCTGCGCCAGCGGGACGATGACGCCCTCGGTGGCGCGAACGAAGCGCTCGCGCGTCTCGCGTGCGAGCTGCAGGGAGGAAGCGGACCGCGCGGTGCTCATTGAAGGATCAGGAAGGCCAACGGGACTCTATTTTTCGGCGAAAGCCGAGAGCTTGCATCGGCAAGCGCCACCGCACAAGTGTGCATCACCTGCGGCATGGCGGCGGGCTTTGCGCAACGCGTCCCGTTGATCCGGCGCAATCAGACCACGGCGCCGGCGTTCGGGTCGTCCTCGGAGCCGCCGTCGCGCTTGGCCGGGCCGCCCTTGATCAGGTCTTCGCGCTTGATGCCCAGCCACATGGCAATGGCCGCCGCCACGAAGCAGGACGAGTAGATGCCAAAGCAGATGCCGATGGTCAGCGCCAGCGCAAAGTAGTGCAGCGTCGGGCCGCCGAAGAAGAACATCGAGAGCACCACCAGCTGCGTCGAGCCGTGCGTGATGATGGTGCGGCTGATGGTCGAGGTGATCGCGTTGTCGATGATCTCGACGGTGTTCATCTTGCGGTAGCGCCGGAAGTTCTCGCGCACCCGGTCGAAGATCACGACCGATTCGTTGACCGAGTAGCCCAGCACCGCCAGCACCGCCGCCAGCACCGCGAGCGAGAACTCCCACTGGAAGAAGGCGAAGAAGCCCAGGATGATGACCACGTCGTGCAGGTTGGCGAGCACGGTGGCAAGCGCAAACTTCCATTCGAAGCGGATGGCCAGGTAGATCATGATGCCCACCACCACCATGCCGAGTGCCTTGAGCCCGTTGGTGGTGAGCTCCTCGCCGACCTGCGGGCCGACCACCTCGATGCCGCGCTGCGTGGCCGAGGGATCGACCGACTTGAGCGCCTGCATGACCTGCGCGCTCTGYTGGTCGGAGCTCATGCCCTTTTGCGCCGGCAGGCGGATCTGCACGTCGCGCGAGGTGCCGTAGCTCTGCACCTGCACGTCGGGGTAGCCGAGCTTGCCGATGGCCTCGCGCACCTTGCCGATGTCGGCGGACTGCTGGTAGGCCACCTCCATCACGGTGCCGCCCGTGAACTCCACCGACAGGTGCAGCCCGCGGTGCAGCAGGAAGAACACCGCCAGCGCGAAGGTGACGAAGGAGACGATGTTCAGCACCAGCGCGTGGCGCATGAACGGGATGGTCTTGTGGATGCGGAAGAATTCCATGGCGCTTGTCCTTGACCTTTACTTGCCTTCAGCCACGGCAGTGCCGTCGGTCTTGGGGCGCCAGACCGTGCCGATCGACACCGTCTTGAGCTTCTTCTTCTGGCCGTACCAGAAGTTCACGAGGCCGCGCGAGAAGAACACGGCGGAGAACATCGAGGTGACGATGCCGATGCAGTGCACCACCGCGAAGCCGCGCACCGGGCCCGAGCCGAAGGCCAGCAGCGCGATGCCCGCGATCAGCGTGGTCACGTTGGAGTCGAGGATGGTGCCCCAGGCGCGGTCGTAGCCGGCGTGGATGGCCGCCTGCGGCGAGGCGCCGTTGCGCAGCTCCTCGCGCACGCGCTCGTTGATCAGCACGTTGGAGTCGATGGCCACGCCGATGGCCAGCGCCATGGCCGCGATGCCGGGCAGCGTGAGCGTGGCCTGCAGCATCGAGAGAATGGCCACCAGCAGCATCAGGTTGACGGCCAGCGCGATCGACGAGAACAGGCCGAACAGCGCGTAGTAGGCGCACATGAACACCATGATGGCCAGGAAGCCATACATCACGCTCTTGAAGCCCTTCTCGATGTTGTCGGCGCCCAGGCTCGGGYCGATGGTGCGTTCCTGGATGATCTCCATCGGCGCGGCCAGCGAGCCGGCGCGCAGCAGCAGCGCGAGGTCGGCGGCCTCGGCCACGGTCATCGAGCCGGAAATCTGGAAGCGGTTGCCGAGTTCGCCGTTGATCGACGGGGCCGTGAGCACTTCGCCCTTGCCCTTCTCGAAGATCAGCATGGCCATGCGCTTCTTGTAGTTCTCGCGGCTCACGTCGCGCATGATGCGGCCGCCCTTGGCGTCCATGGTCAGGTCGACCTTGGGCTGGTTGCTCTGCTGGTCGAAGCCGGGCTGCGCGTCGGTGAGGTTCTCGCCGGTGACCAGCACCTGCTTCTTCACGATCACCGGGCGGCCGTTGCGCTCGAGGAATTTCTCGGAGCCGAAGGGCACCGGCCCGCCGCTCAGCTCGGCCGCGCGGCCTTCGGCGCTTTCGTCGACCAGGCGCATCTCGAGCGTGGCGGTGCGCCCCAGGATGTCCTTGGCCTTGGCCGTGTCCTGCACGCCGGGCCGCTGCACCACGAT
>NZ_JBFTPJ010000478.1:0-4468 GCF_056398445.1 Variovorax sp. 01T439_2 | reverse complement strand
CGCCCAACTCGGTCTACAAGGCCGGCCGCGATGCGCCCGACTGGTTCGACCGCCTCGTCTCGCCGCCGCCGTCGCAAATGTCGATCGCCTTTCCCGGTGGCAAGCTGATGGTGAGTTCCAACGCGTCGCGCGCCGTGCTCGATGCCTGGGACGACTTCGTGCTGCTGACGCTCAGCGCGCTGGGCCTGCTGGCGATCGTCAACGCGGGCGTGTTCTGGCTCGTGGGCCGCGCGACGCGCCCGTTCGCGGACATCGTGCACGCGCTGAACCAGCTCGAGAGCGGGCGCTTCGATGTTTTTCTGCGCGCCCTGCCCGGCACCGAGGCGGCGGCCATCGGCGCCGCCTTCAACCGCATGGTCGGCATGCTGCAGCAGCACATCGAAACCGAACGGCGCGCCGTGCGCGCCGAGAGCCGCCTGTCCGAAAGCCGCGAGCTGGGCCGCTGGGTCGACCAGAAGATCGAGCAGGAGCGCCGTCTCATTGCCCGCGAACTGCACGACGAGCTGGGCCAGTCGGTCACCGCGATGCGCAGCATGGCCCTGTCGATCGCGCAGCGCGTGCAGGCGCTCGATCCGCAGTCCGAGCAGGCGGCGCGGCTGATTGCCGAGGAGTCGGGCCGGCTCTACACGGCCATGCACGGCATGATCCCGCGCCTGACGCCGCTGGTGCTCGACAAGTTCGGGCTGGTGGCCGCGCTCGAGGACCTGGTCGAGCGAACCCGCAACAGCCATGGCGGCGTGCAGGTCGAGTGGCACCTGGAGATCGAGCTCGACCGCCTGCGGCTCGATACCGACACCGCGCTGGTGCTGTACCGCGCCGCGCAGGAAGGCATCACCAACGCACTGCGCCACGGCGAGGCGCACCGCATCGTGCTGGCCCTGCAGGGCGACGAACAGACGGTGAAGCTCACGCTGACCGACGACGGGCGCGGCCTGCCCGGCCCTGATGCCGCCAGGGAAACCAGCACAGGGCACTATGGCCTGCGTTGGCTGGCCGAGCGCATCGACAGCCTGGGCGGCGACCTGCGCCTTGAACCCGCCGCGCCCAGCGGCGCCCAATTGACGGTGCGCCTGCCCTTGCCGGCGGCCACAGCGGAGAACACATGACCACCCAGGCGATTCAGCCGATTCGAGTGATGCTGGTGGACGACCACGCGCTGGTGCGCATGGGCTTTCGCATGCTGCTGGCCGATGCGCAGATCGAGGTGGCGGCCGAAGCCGACACCGGCGAGCAGGCCTGCCAGGACTATCCGCAGGTGCGGCCCGACGTGGTGGTGATGGACCTGTCGATGCCCGGCATGGGCGGGCTGGAGGCGCTGCGCCGCCTGCTGGCGCACGACCCCAAGGCGCGCGTGCTGGCGCTGTCGGCGCACGAGGACACGATCCATCCGCGCCGCGTGCTGCGTGCCGGCGCGCTCGGCTACCTGGCCAAGCGCAGCGCGCCCGATGCGCTGATTGCCGCGGTGAAGGCCGTGGCGCGCGGCGACCGCTACATCGACGCCAACACCGCGCAGGCGCTGGCCACGGCCCAGATCGAGGGCGAGGCCAATCCGGCCGACCTGCTCAGCGAGCGCGAGTTCTCGGTCTTCATCCAGCTCGCGCGCGGCATGACGGTGGCACAGATTGCCAGCACGCTGAACCTTTCGCTCAGCACCGTGGGCTCGCACCTGTACCGCGTCAAGCAGAAGCTGGGCGCCACCAACCAGGCGGAGCTCACCTGGGTGGCGCTGCGCTGGGGGCTGATCCAGGTCTAGCTAGCCGCCCGGCGGCGTCCGTTCGATGATCGGCCAGCCGGCCTCGACGGCCCGCGCCCGCAGGCGATCGTCGGGCGCCACCGCCACCGGATCGGACACGGCACTCAGCAGCGGCAGGTCACTGGCCGAATCGGAATAGAACCACGATTGCTCGAGCGCATCGAGCCGCGTGCCGCGCGTGGCGAGCCACTGGTTCACATGCATCAGCTTGTGCACGCCGTAGCACGGGTCGCCGTCGATGCCGCCGTCGAGCGTGTCGTCGATCACCAGCGAGCGCGTCGCCAGCACGTCGGCCACGCCGAACACGCGGCCGAAGGGCTCGGCGATGAAGCGGGTGGTGGCGGTCACGATGGCGCAGACGTGGCCTGCGTCCTGGTGCCGGCGCACCAGCGCGCGCATCGGCTCGGGCACCTGCGGCGCGATCTCGGCTTCGAACTCCGCCGCCCACTGGCGCAGCGCGGCCATGCCGAAGCTTGCGAGCGGCGCGACGCTGACCCGATGCAGCGCGTGGATGTCCAGCGTGCCGTCCACGTACTGCTGGCAGTAGCCCAGGTAGACCGTCTCAGCGTCGGCCGGCAGCACGCCGCGCGCCACCAGGAAGCGCGTCCAGGCCATGCCGCTGTCGAACGGAATCAGCGTGTGGTCCAGGTCGAACAGCGCCAGCTTCATCGGCAAGCCCGGTCAAGCGAGGGGCGGGCCCGGCCACTCAAGCAGCGGCCGCCTCGTGCGGCTGCGCTTGCCGAACCAGCTGCGCCGGCAGCACGCCGCGCAGCGCATTGCACACCACGAGCTTCTGCGCGCCCTCCAGGTCTTCACGGGACAGGCTGCGTTCGGTGGCCTCCCAGATCGAGTCTTCGATCAGCACGCCGCGCATCACGCCGGGCAGCGCGCCATCAGCCACAGGTGGCGTCCACCAGCGTCCGCCGATGCGCGCGAACACCGTGCTGCGCCCGCCTTCGACAAGCCGGCCGTCTTCGGTGAAGAACAGGCTGTCGAAGGCCCCGGCGCGTTCGGCCGCGCGCACGCCGGCATCGTAGTGCTGGCGCACGGTGGTCTTGTGGGCGGCCAGCGGGTTCGCATTGGGCAGCCGCTGGTCGGCGATCAGCAGCTTCACTGCGCCCGGGGGCAAGGGCGGCAGCGGCGAATGCGTGATGCCGATGCGCCCGCCGTGCGCCAGCGCGAGCCGCAGGCGCGAGGGCCGACCGAGCGCGAGCGCGGGCAAGGTTTCCCGCAGCGCCTGCATCGCGGCATCGCGGTCGAGCCGGAAGCCCAGCACGCGTGCGCTGTGCGCCAGCCGCGCGAGGTGCCGGTCCAGGTAGCGGATGCCCTCGCCGGGCGTGGCCAGCATGGTCTCGAAGAGCTCGAAGCCGGGATCGAGCGCGGTGAGAAAGCGCGCCTTGAGCAGGCATTCCTCGAACTCGTCGGCCGCCATGCTGTCCTGCACGATGCCCGCGCCAATGCCCAGCCGCAGCGGGCGCAGGCCCTTCTGCTGCGCGCCCAGCGTGAGGGTGCGGATGGCGACCGACAGGCAGAAGTCGCCGATGGCCGCGCCCTCTGCCGGCGCATCGACCCAGCCGATCGCGCCGCAGTAGAGGCCGCGCGGCGTGCTTTCGAGTTCGCCGATCCATTCCATGGTGCGGTGCTTGGGCGCGCCCGTGATGGAGCCGCAGGGAAACACCGCGCGCAGCAGTTCGGGCATGCCGACGCCGGTGCGCAGCCGTGCCTGCACGGTCGAGGTCATCTGGAACACCGTGGCATAGGGCTCGATGGCAAAGAGCGTCGGCACCTTGACGGAACCGATCTGCGCCACGCGGCCGATGTCGTTGCGCAGCAGGTCGACGATCATGACGTTCTCGGCGCGGTTCTTGGCGTCGACCGAGAGCCGGCGCGCCATCTCGCTGTCGCCCTCGGGCGCATCGGCGCGGGCCGCGGTGCCCTTCATGGGACGCGCGGTGAGCACGCCTGCATCGTGGCGCAGGAAGAGTTCGGGCGAGCACGAGAGCACGTGGGTGATGTCGCCCTCCCCCGTCTTCGAATGGCCTTCGGGCAAGGCGATCAGCGCGCCGAAGGCCACGGGCTGCCGCTCGCGCAGGCGCCGGTACAGCGCCACGGGCGATCCGTAGCCCTGGCCCTGCAGCCGGTAGGTGAAGTTGACCTGGTAGGTCTCGCCCGCGGCGATGGCGCCGTGGATGCGCGCGATGGCTTCGGTGAAGGCCGGCTCGTCGATGCTGGGCTGCAGGTCCATCACGCCGACGGGCTGCGGCGGATTGGCCTCGCTCGCCTCGGTCTGCTCCAGCCAGCTGGCAACCTCGTCCGACGAAAGCATCGCGCAGTCGCTGAACATCAGCACGCGCAGCGCCGAGGCATCG
This sequence comes from Variovorax sp. 01T439_2, assembly GCF_056398445.1. NCBI lineage: Bacteria > Pseudomonadati > Pseudomonadota > Betaproteobacteria > Burkholderiales > Comamonadaceae > Variovorax > Variovorax sp. 01T439_2. The sequence continues at coordinate 346 of NZ_JBFTPJ010000478.1, read as the reverse complement.
TCGGCCGCCAGCCGCGTATGCCCCGCGCGCTGCAGCCTGGCGCCCCATTCGTAGTCGGCCAGCAGCACCGCGTGCAGGCCCTGCCGCAGGTCGGCATCGACGCGCGCCCAGGCCGCATCGAGCTCGGCCGGGTCGGTGCAGCGGTGCTCGCGCACGAACCCGGTGTGCAGCCGGCTGGTGGGCCGCGCGGGGGTCGAGCCGCAGTCGTCGAGGAGCGCGAACGAAGGCAAGGTCAGCTCCAGTCGTCCATGTCGTGCTTGATGCGGTGGCGGTTGGCGATCAGCTCGTCCACCGACGGCTCGTTGTTCAAGGCGCGCCGGATCGCGAGCTTGGTGGCTTCGTAGTT
>NZ_JBFTPJ010000477.1:0-4469 GCF_056398445.1 Variovorax sp. 01T439_2 | reverse complement strand
CCATTCCGGCTGTACAGCCCGCAGCAAGCAGCGCCGCGACTCCGGATGCAAAGAGACAGAGCGAACGCTGCCAGGGGTACGGGATTAGGGCTCGCATGGACTTCTCCTCCAATAGTTTTAGCCAAATTCTGCACCCTCTGTAGGGTTCGACGCTAGGCAAGGCCGCGGGAAAACTCGCGCGCATGGCAACACGAAAGCCGGCCAAGAAGCCGGCGCCCGCACCGAAGAAGACCACCACCAAGCCCGTAGCCCCGAAGAAGGCCGCGGGCTCACCTGCGCGGAAGAAGGCTCCGCCGCCAAGGTGACGAAGCTACGAGGGACCTGACGGTTCTTGGTGGCGCGTGAGCAACCCGAATCGCGGTGGCTTAGGGATGCTTCGCATCGACGCGGAGCTTTTGCGAGATTGGAACGAGCGGCTGCTTTAGAGAAATCTGGAGGTCGGCTTAGGGCCCGAACGAGACATTCCCGGCGCTCCAAAGCAGCCGCACGGCGAGCCGCAACTACCGCTCGCTCGACAGTCCACGGCTACCCAAGGGAGATGCCCTTGTCCACCAGGCATTTGTTGAACGCGTAAAGAGCGAGCATCTCGCCTTGATAGCGCACGTTGTTTTGCACGCGCCCGGAAATGGGGTTGTAGTGGGCATCGAAGCCTTTGGTCATCAAGCCATCTGAATATTGTGGGGGGTGGCACGGCTCGGCCGACCTGCACACAAGCTTCGATGGCAGCTTCCAGGGTGGCGATTTCCTGTGGCCCCAACGCTGTTGGTGACGGCGACACGCTCGGCGCCTTTGTCGCTCGCGTTGCCTGCACTGTTTCAAGGGCAGCAACGGGTCGTACATGCCCGTTTCTGCCGCCGCTCCCGCAAAACCCGGTCATGAGGAAGAGACAAGGACGGCGTGAGCATGACACGCGCTGCCGTCTGATAAGCTGCCGGCGCTCCTCTCCCCGACCGTTCCTTCCACCCGTCCTTGCGAACGCATTGCGCATGTCGTCCGAAGAAACCCTGCGCCGCTGGCGCCTGATCCTCGGCCGCTATGCGGCGCAACCTCTGTCGCAAACGCAGTTCTCGGCGGGCGACTGGAAGCTCGACCAGGCGCTCGAATATCTCTACGGCCGCGAATACGAAGGCCGCGGCCTGGCCCGGCCGAGCGGCGGGCCGGGTTCGCTCGACCCGAGCCAGTTGCGCGCGGTCGACTGGCTCAACCGATCGCGGAGTCTCTTTCCGCAAGAGGTCTTCGAGCGCATGCAGACGCAGGCGATCGATCGCTACCAGCTGACCGACCTGCTCTCCGACCCGGCGGTGCTGCGCTCGCTCGACGCCACGCCCGGCCTCGCCAAGGCACTGCTGGGCATGCGCGGGCGGCTGTCGGGCCAGATGCGCGACGCGGTGCGCGAGGTGATCCAGAAAACCGTCGACGAGATCACGCGCAAGCTCAGGAACGACTTTGTCAACGCGCTCGTCGGCCGGCGCAACCGCATGCGGCGCTCGCACATCAAGAGCGCGCAGAACTTCGATGCGCGCGCCACCATCGCGGCCAACCTCAAGCATTACGACGTGGAGCGCAAGCAAATCGTCATCGAGCATCCGCGCTTCAATGCGCGCGTGAAGCGCAACCTGCCCTGGGACGTGGTGCTTTGCGTCGACCAGAGCGGCTCGATGATGGATTCGGTGATCTACAGCGCCGTCATTGCCGGCATCATGAGCTCGCTGCCCGCGGTGCGAGTGAAGCTGGTGGTGTTCGACACCAGCGTGGTCGACCTCACGCACCTGGCGCACGATCCGGTCGAGGTGCTGCTCACGGTGCAACTCGGCGGCGGTACCGACATCGGCCGTGCGGTGGCGTATTGTGAGTCGCTGGTGGGCAACCCGCAACGCACGGTGTTTGCGCTCATCAGCGACTTCATGGAAGGCGCCGCGCCCGGGCCGCTCCTGGCCGCGGTGCAGCGCATGGCACAGTCGCGCGTCAAGCTGCTCGGGCTGGCCGCGCTGGACGAATCGGCCAATCCCGTGTACGACCGGCAAATGGCGCAGCGACTGGCCGACAAGGGCATGCACGTTGCGGCCCTCACGCCCACGCATTTCGCGCAGTGGCTCGCGGAAGTGATGAACTGATGGCCTGGTACGACGGCTATCGCGCCTACGACGACGACACGCTGGCCACGCTCGCCAACCCTGGCTTGCTTCGGCGTGCCGCAAAGGACGTCGAGGCGGGCAAGATCGCATGGGCGGAGCAGGGCACCGAAGCTGGGGTGGTGACGGCCGACGGCCAGCGCGTGCAGCTCGATGCAYGCGGCCCGCAGCAGGCGCGCTGCGACTGCCCGGCACCGGGCATCTGCAAGCACATACTTGGCGCGGCGCTGTGGCTGCGTGCATTGGAGCCGGCCGCGCCAGGCAGCGCAGGCGGCGCGCCTTCAGACGAGCAGCAAGACAGACAGGCACCGCCCGGTGCCGACCCGCTCGCGGAAATCCTCGCGCTAGATGCCGCGGCGCTTTTCAAGGCCGCGGGCGTGGCGGCCGTGCGCCGCGCCGCAGCCGCCGCCAGCAGCGTCGTCGAATGGCGGGTGCAAGGCGGCGCGCTCCTCATGGACTTGCCCGAGCTCGGCGCCTCCTGCCGCTGGGTGGCGGGCGCGGGCTATGCGGGCATGGTGTCCGAGGTGCCTGCCGCGGAACGCAAGGCGGTGCACCTGATCGCCATTGCCGCGTTGCGCAGCGCGCACGAGCAGCCCTTCGCATGGCCCGAGAGCGCGCGGCCCGCGCCGGTCGAAGACACCGTGCGCCTCGGCGAGCGAGAGCGCGCGTTCCTGCTGCAGGTGGAGTCGATGCTGGAAGAACTGCTCACTGGCGGCCTCTCGCACGTGAGCGAGTTGACGTCGGCGCGCCTCCTGGCACTCAACATGTCCGCGCGCGGCGAGGGCTTGCCGCGCCTGGCCGCCTTGCTGCGCAATCTTGGCGGCACGGTCGATCTGCTGGTGCGGCGCGACCACCGCGCCGAGGAGCGCGACGCCTTCGCGCTCATGGCGCGCATCCATGCGCTGTGCGCTGCGCTCGCGCGGGCCGAGGGTGAACTCGCCGTGGCACTGCGCGGCCGGCTCAAGCGCGACTTCGACGAATCGGCCGCACTCGACCTGCTGCCGCTCGGTGCGCACTGGTGGCAGACGCGCGGCGGCGCGCGCGGGCTCACCGTGGCGTTCTGGGACTTGGCGGGTGCGCGCGTGCTGCAGGCCTCGCTCGCACGGCCCGACGGAAGCGACACCGCCTTCACGCGCAGCAGCGCATGGTCCGCAAACGCGCTGTGGTCCGGCGCGGGCGCCGCGCAGAGCGTGTGCGAAGCGGCCCTGCGCCTCGAACACCCCCGCCTTGCCGAAGACGGCCGCTTGGCGCTCGGCGGCGCCACGCGTGCCCAGCCCCTGCCTGCGTGGACGGCCGACGACCCGCGCCTGAAGTCGATCGGCTGCGGCAACTGGTCCGAACTGGGCGTGCGCCTGCGCGCCGCCACCGGCCTTTCAGCCGAGCCTTTCGATGCCGTGCTGCTGCGGCCATCGGACACGCGCCCACCGGTGCTCGACGAAGCACAGCAGCGCCTCGACTGGCTGGTGCAGGACGACGCGGGCCGGTGGCTGCGGCTTGGCATCCCCGTTGGCCCGGAGCACCGGCAGCGCGTCGACAACCTCGACCGCCTCGCCGCGCGCCGTGCCCCGGTGCATGCGGTGCTGGTGCGCATCGAGCGCTCTGCCGCGAGCACCGAACTCATGCCCCTCGCCGTGCTGAGCAGCAACGCGAAGAAGGCGCTGCAAACGGTGTCGCTCGACTTTGCCGACGAGGCCGCGCGCACGACGTCGCTCGCCAACCGCATCCTGCGCATGCTCGAGGCGCGGCAGCAGCAGCAGCGGCAGGCGGCGCCCGTGGGTGCGCCCACGCTGGCGGCGCGCCTGCTCGCTCCAGTGACAGAAGTGGCCGAGACGCAGGCCGCCACCGGGCGCATGGCATTGACGGCGGCGCAGCGGCAGCGCCTGCACGATGCACTCGACCGCGCGGACTCTGTCGGCCTGGAGGTGCTGTCGAGTGCGCTGCGTGCGCACCTCGCTGCGCCGGCCGCGGTACCGTTGCTGAAGCTGGGCTTTCTGTGCCAATTGCTTGGCGAACTCGACGGCTTGCCGGAGCAAAGGAAAGCGCAGCCGGCTTAGAACCTTTGACTTCAGTTGTTTCTGCAGGCCGCGAACTGGCCGAAGCGTCACGTCCAACTGCCAAAATCAGCGCCCAGGAGAACGAGGAGAACGCATGGGATTTCTGGACAAGATCTTGGGCGCCGTCACGGGCAGCGCCGGCACCGCAGCCGCCAACGGCTTGACGCGCGAGCAGGCGCAGCTGTTGAAGCAGGCCTTCGAGTCGCTCGAAAAAGCAGGCAAGGAGCTGCCCCAAAAGGGCGCCGCGTTCCTGGTCGACGGCACGCAGGAAACCGTGCTGCTC
>NZ_JBFTPJ010000476.1:0-4477 GCF_056398445.1 Variovorax sp. 01T439_2 | reverse complement strand
GCCGAGCGTTCGGTCGGCGGCAGGCCGATGAGCGGGCCCAGGTCGTCCATGTCCATGACCTTGGAGCGCAGCTCCCCCGCCAGGTGCGGCACCTGGCCGGCCTTGTCGAAGCGCATGTCGCCGGCGATGTCGGAAAGGCCGAGCCGGCCCTTGAGCCCGGCCACCTCCCACAGCTTGCCGCGCTTGCGCAACTCGCCGCTCAGCGCATAGGGAGAGGTTTCCGGCAGCGCGATGCCCAGCAGCGGGAACAGCGCGCCAAGGGTCTGGCCCTTGAGGTCGAACGTGGCCTGGATGCCGTCGAGGTCGGCAAAGTCGGTCACCGTGCCCGAGGCCTTCAGCCGCGTCTGGCCGGCCGCGGCATCGACCTCCAGCGGGAACGGTGGCTGGCCGGCCGCCTTGAGCTGCAGAACGTTGCCGGTGCGGCCCTCGGCCGTCAGCGGCTGGCCCTTGTAGCGGCCCTTGATGCGGTAGCTGAGCGGGAGCGTTCCCCGGCTGGTGTCGTAGCTCACGTCCGCATGCAGGTCGACGCCCAGGTGCGTGGCCAGGAAGTCGACTGCGCCGCTGTCGACCTGCATCAGGCCGATGACGGGCACGGTGCCGGCATCGGAGGTGTCCTTGCCGAGCGCCCAGGTGCGGCGCCCGTCCGGCTCGATCTGCAGACCCAGCGTGGGCGAGGACAGCGCCAGGCGCGGGATCACGACCTTGCGCGAGACGAGGGGCCAGAGCCGGATGTCGAACTCCGCGCGCTCGGCCTTCAACAGGTAGGGCTCGCGAGCCCAGGGCGGATTGGCAAACTCGATGCCGTCGGCCTTGACGGTGGCGCCGCGCAGGCCGATGCCCACGTCGAGCCGGCGCGTGATCTCGAACTTGCGCCCGGTCTTCTCGCTGACATAGCGGTTGACCGGTCCGCGCAAGGTGTCCCACGGAAAGAACGCCAGCAGCACCGCCAGTGCGGCAAGCAGCAGCACGAAAGCCGCAAGCAGCTTGAGCCAGAGCGACCGGTCGCGAAGCACGTTCGTTGCCATGCCGACGGGATATATCGGCCGCAGTGCATCGCGGGTCGGCAATGGACCGCAGAAACCGTGAGGCAATGCCTACGGAGGGGCCCCGCCAGCGCCTTCGTCAGAACGCGCCTACAACACCCTTCCTCCGAAACTTGCATGATGCTCGTCGGCGGCGCCACAAATTTCCGGTGTGCAGGCATTCGCCAGCGGGGCGTCGAAGACACCTGCCAACGTCAGAGGAAGCGCGGTTCGGCATGGAGACAAGATTGCAGACCTACATCGTCGAAGACAACCTCACGATCCGTGAAAACCTCATTGGCACCCTGGAAGAACTCACCTGCACGACGGTGGTCGGCTTTGCCGAAACCGAGGCCCATGCGAGGCAGTGGCTGCACGACCACAGCGAGGAGTGGGACCTGGCGGTGGTCGACCTTTTCCTCAAGCAGGGCAGCGGCCTGGGCGTGCTGCAGGCCTGCACCTCACGCCGGGCGAACCAGAAGGTGGTGGTGCTCAGCAACTACGCAACGCCCGACATCCGGCGGCGCTGCGCCGAATTCGGCGTGGATGCGGTGTTCGACAAGTCGAACGAGATCGACGCGCTGGTCGACTTCTGCATCCTGGAGGCGGTGGCTCACCGCCCCACGAGCGGCACGGGCGGCACCGGTTGAAGAAGTAGCCGGCGGCCGCCGGCTGCTTCCATCAATCGATCAGCTTGTTCTTCAGTGCGTAGTACGTGAGGTCGCTGTTGGAGGACAGGTTCATCTTCTCCATGAGGCGCGTGCGATAGGTGCTGACGGTCTTCACCGACAGCGACAGCGTCTTGGCGATGTCGCCCGCGGTCTCGCCCTTGGCGAGCTTCAGGAACACCTGGAACTCGCGCTCCGACAGCTGCTCGTGCGGCGCGGCATCGTCCTTGCGGTCGAGCTGGCGTGCCAGCAGCTCCGCCACGGCCGGCGTGATGTAGCGGCGGCCGAGCGAGATGGTGCGAATGGCGTTGACGATCTCCATCGGATCGCATTCCTTGTTGAGGTAGCCGCTCGCACCCTGGCGGATGAGATTCATCGCGTAGTGCTCTTCGGGATAGCCGCTCAGGATGAGGATGCCCACGTCCGGCGCCTTGGCGCGGATCATGGCGAGAGCGTCGATGCCGCTCTGCCCCGGCATGGAAAGGTCCATCACCAGCACGTCGAGTTCGGTGGTGCGCACGAGCTCGATGGCCTCGCGCCCGCTGGCGGCTTCGCCGGCCACGCGCAAATCGACGTGTTCGGAGAAGAACTGCCTGAGGCCAGATCTGACGATGGCGTGGTCGTCCACAATTCCAATTTTGATCATCTGTTACTTTCTTCGTTGTGCCGCGCCTGCGCAAGCCGCAGCATGCCGGTCCCCTGCTTGTTGTCAATTATTCACGAACTTGTGTTGAAAGCACCTTCGAAAGTTTCATGCATTGGCTAGCCCCTCCAAAAATGGCCGTGAGCCTGCTGCTCGCGGCGCTGGCCGCGCTGGCCCTCGTTGGGATCAACGAGGCCGGCTACCGCCAGTCGAGCCGCGCCCTGGCAGACATCGACGCGGCGCTGAAGGTGCGCGGTACGCTCAACCAGATCCTGCAAAACATGCTCGATGCCGAAACCGGCCAGCGAGGCTACCTCCTGACCGGCGAAGCCAGCTACCGTCAACCCTACGACACGGCGGTCAAGCAGGTCGACGGCCACCTTGCGGCGCTACGCCAACTGTACGCTGAACGCCCGGCCGAGCGTGCGCGGCTGGCGGAGCTTTCGAAGCATGTGCTGCGCAAGATCGCTGAAATGGACATGAGCGTGCGGCTGCGGCAGGACGGCAAGGACGAGGCCTGGAAGTTCGTCATCACGACGGACGTGGGGCGCGAGGAAATGGATTCCATTCGCAAGACCGCCGGCGAATTGGCGGAGATCAGCAACCAGACCCTGCACCAGAGCCAGATCCAGGTGATGAAGTCGCTGCGGCTCGCGCGCATCGGCACCGCCATCGTCGCGCTTGCCGCGTTCCTTGCCTTCTTCCTGTACCTGCGGCAGGCGCACGCGCTGCGCTCCATCGGAGAGCGCCAGCAGGAAACACTGCAGCGCGAGCGCAATGCGCTCGAAGACGAAGTGCGCGAACGCACCGCATCGCTGGCCGAACTGGCCACGCACCTGCAGGACGTGCGCGAAACCGAGCGCGGCTATCTCGCGCGGGAGCTGCACGACGAGCTCGGCTCGCTGCTGACCGCCGCCAAGCTGGACGTGGCACGCCTCAAGTCGCGGCTGCTGGAGGCGCCCGACGCCACCCAGCGGCTGCAGCACCTGACCGAGCTGCTCAACAGCGGCATTGCGCTCAAGCGCCGCATCATCGAGGACCTGCGGCCGTCGTCGCTGTCGAATCTCGGGCTGGTCGCGTCGCTCGAGATCCTCGGGCGCGAGTTCGCCGAACGCTCGGGCATCCAGGTCCAGATGGCGCTCGAACCGGTGGCCATGGACGAATCGCGCCAGCTCACGATCTACCGCATGGTGCAGGAGAGCCTGACCAACATCGGCAAGTACGCCGAGGCCAGCGAAGCGACGATCGTGCTGAAGAACCACGAGAACCACGCGGTCGTGGAAGTGGCCGACAACGGCAAGGGCTTCGACCCCCAGCGCATCCGTCCGTCGACGCACGGCCTGGCCGGCATGCGCCACCGGGTCGAGGCGGCCAGGGGCAGGCTCACGATCTCGTCGACACCGGGCCGCGGCACCCGCGTGAGCGCGATGCTTCCCATCGCGAAGCCGCTCTGAGCCCTTGGGGGCACCCCTGCGGTATTTCTGCACGGATCGGCGCGCAAGGAACTCGGCCATCTCCTACGCTCCCCGCGCCCAGCCGCTGACAGCCCCTCGCAGGGGGGTCCACTTAAGGTTGGCCACGTGCCGTTCATTTCCTCTTGGACGCGCAATTTCCAAACAACGAGCGAAGCCTCGAAGGAGTCCACATGTTGTATTACGCAGTGGTGTTTCTGGTCATCGCACTGATCGCCGCCGTGTTCGGCTTCGGTGGCATTGCAGCCAGCGCGGTAGGGATCGCCAAGATCCTTTTCGTGATCTTCGCCGTGCTTGCCATCGCCAGTTTCCTGGCCGGCTTGCTACGACGCAAGTAGCGTAGGTACGATCCACAGGCTCCCGCAATTCATCTCCCCGGAAAGGAAAGATTCATGAACACGACCAAGACTCCCTCGCAACTTGCCGACGATGCCCGCCAGACCGCCAACGATGCGGTGGAAACGACCCGGGCCTATGCACAGAACGCGGTGAATGCGGCCGGCGAGAAGGTCCGCGAATTGCGCCGCGACGCGGAACCCGCGGTCGAACAACTGGCCGCACGCGTGCAGCAGGCCGTGCAGCGCGGCCTCGACGCCGCCTCCACCACCAGCGCGCGCGCACAGCGCCGGCTGGAACAGGCGGCCGACGTCACCGGACGCTACATCTCCGACC
>NZ_JBFTPJ010000475.1:0-4479 GCF_056398445.1 Variovorax sp. 01T439_2 | reverse complement strand
CCAGCGCGGTGCGCGAGAGATAGTAGAAGTCGTCCAGGCCGAAGGCGCCGTCGGAGTTGGGCCCCACCACGTCGGCCTGCAGCGCCTCGAGCAGCGTGAGGTATTCCTTGACCGAGACCGGCAGCTTGGCCGAGCGCAGCGTGTAGAAGAAATCGATCAGCATGGTCGGGCTTTCCTTGGGCTTCTCTTCAGCTTCGCGGCTTGTCGAGCAGGTAGAGCAGCTGGGCCTTCACCTCGGGCCACTCGCCCGCGGCAAGGCTGTACATCACGGTGTCGCGGATGGTGCCGTCGCGGCGCATCGCATGGCCGCGGATCACGCCGTCCTTCTTGGCACCGAGCCGCTCGATGGCGCGCTGCGAAGCAAAGTTGAAATTGTCGGTGCGCCAGCCCACCACGTTGCAGCCGAGGGTATCGAAGGCGTGCGTGAGCATGAGCAGCTTGCAGGTGGTGTTGACGTGGGTGCGCTGGCAGCGCCGGGCGTACCAGGTGTAGCCGATCTCCACGCGCTTCACGGCCGGCAGGATGTCATGGAAGCTGGTGCTGCCGAGCACGGTGCCGGTTTCGGCCTCGGTGACGGCAAACGCGAAGCGGTGGCCGGCCTCGCGCCCCTGCAGCGCGGTTTCGATGTAGGCGCGGGTTTCGTGCGGCTCGGGCACGGAGGTGACGCGCAGCTTCCAGAGCTCGCCGTCGGCCGCGGCGGCGCGCAGGCCCTCTTCATGATCGAGCGAGAGCGGCACCAGCGCGAGGTCGCGGGCCTTCAGCGTGACAGGTTCGACGAACGCCATTTCGCGGGCCCCGGAGCAGTTATCGGTTATTGCGCTGCATGAAGACGAGCTTCTCGAACAGGGTCACGTCCTGCTCGTTCTTGAGCAGCGCGCCCACCAGCGGCGGCACGGCGACCTTGTCGTCCTTGCTCTGCAGGGCCTCGAGCGGAATGTCCTCGGCCACCAGCAGCTTGAGCCAGTCGAGCAGCTCGGAGGTGGAGGGCTTCTTCTTGAGCCCGGGCAGGTTGCGCACGTCGTAGAAGGTCTTCATCGCGGAGGTGAGCAGCTCCTGCTTGAGGCCGGGGAAGTGCACCGCCACGATGCTCTTCATCGTTTCCGCGTCGGGGAACTTGATGTAGTGGAAGAAGCAGCGGCGCAGGAAGGCGTCGGGCAGCTCCTTCTCGTTGTTGGAGGTGATGAACACCACCGGCCGGTGCTTGGCGCGGATGAGCTCGCGCGTCTCGTAGCAGTAGAACTCCATGCGGTCGATCTCGCGCAGCAGGTCGTTCGGGAATTCGATGTCGGCCTTGTCGATCTCGTCGATGAGCAGCGCCACCGGCTGGTCGGCCGTGAAGGCCTGCCAGAGCACGCCCTTGACGATGTAGTTCTGGATGTCCTTGACGCGCTCGCCGCCGTCCACGTCCGCCAGCTGCGAGTCGCGCAGGCGGCTCACGGCGTCGTATTCATAGAGGCCCTGCTGCGCCTTGGTGGTCGACTTGATGTGCCACTGCAAAAGCGGCAGCCCGAGCGATTGCGCCACTTCCTCGGCCAGCATGGTCTTGCCGGTGCCGGGCTCGCCCTTGACGAGCAGCGGGCGCGTGAGCGTGATGGCGGCATTGACGGCCAGCATCAGGTCCTGAGTGGCGACGTAGTTGTCTGAGCCCTTGAATTTCATGAGTGAACGCGAGCAGGGTGGAGGAGGCGGGGTGGAGAAAAGAACACACTCGATTCGCTTCGTGCAGCCACTTGGACGGCTTGAAGGGGTTCCCGGAGGACCCTTGCATATAATCGAATGTTGATTCGAAAAACTGTATCTCCACGAGATTGTGCGCGCAAAATGAACAAGTTGTTGACCACGATGTTTGCCTTCGCTGTCGCTTGCGTGACGGTCTCGGCGCAAGCCCAGCAAGTCACGGGCAATGCCCAGGAGGGCGCCAAGAAGGTTGCCATGTGCGTGGGCTGCCACGGCATCATCGGCTACCAGGCCAGCTTTCCGGAGATCCACAAGGTCCCGATGATCGCCGGCCAGAGCGCCAGCTACATCACCTCGGCCCTCACCGCCTACAAGGGCGGCGACCGCAAGCACCCCACCATGCGCGCGATTGCCGACACCCTGAAGGAACAGGACATCGCCGACCTGGCCGCCTACTACAGCCAGCTGGGCCTGAAGGAAGGCGACGCGCCCCCGGCCGCGCTGGCCAAGCCCATGCCCGAGAACGTGCAGGCCCTGGTGTCGCGCGACAAGGACAACAGCTGCACCAAGTGCCACGGCGCCAACTTCAGCACGCCCAATGACGGCACGGTGCCCAAGCTGGCCGGCCAGCATGCCGACTACCTCTTCGTGGCGCTCAAGTCGTACCGCGTGAAGAACAACCTGCACCTGGGCCGCTCGAATGCGGTGATGGCACAGCAGGTCGAGCCCAAGAAGTTCAGCAACGCCGAACTCAAGACGCTCGCGAGCTACATCAGTTCGCTGCCCGGCGACCTCAAGACGGTGCCGGAATCGCGCATCCACCGCGCCGCCGAGTAAGCGCCCTCCCGTCCCATCAACAAGAAAGCCCGCATCGCGCGGGCTTTCTTGTTTGCGGGGCCGGCTGCTGGGCTGCTGGTGTCAGACGTCGAAGAACACCGTCTCCTGGGGCCCCTGCATGCGGATGTCGAAGCGGTAGCTCACCGCGCCGCCTTGCTCCACGCGCTCGGCAATCAGCGTGTGGCGGCGCTCGGCCGGCACGCTGGCCAGCACGGCGTCCTTGGCGTTGGCCTCGGCCTCGTCGCTGAAGTACACGCGCGTGAACGCATGCAGCAGCAGGCCGCGCATCAGCACGATCACGTTGATGTGCGGGGCTTCGCCCGGCGATTCGGCGCCCGGCTTCACGGTGTGGAACACGAAGCGGTTCTGCGCATCGGTGCCCGTGCCGGCGCGGCCGAAGGCGCGAAAGCCGATCTCGCGCGCCTCTTCGGGCGTCTGCGGATAGCGGCCCTCGCCGTCGGGCTGGCTGATCTCGACCAGCGCGTCGCCGATGGGGTTGCCGTCGCCGTCGATCACGCGGCCTTCGAGGCGGATGCGCTCGCCGCTGGCGTTGTCCAGGGCCACCACGCCGTCGAAGGGCTGGTCGAAGTCGTAGCCGTACTGCGCGGCGGTGAGGCCGTAGGCGAAGTAGGGGCCCACGGTCTGGGAGGGTGTCTGGCCGAAGTCGGCTTCCTGTGCGGTCATCAACATGGTGTGTGTCTCCTTCTTGCTCAGCGGTTTTCGAACGGCGTTTCGTCGGCGCCGCGCAGCACGATGTCGAACTGGTAGCCCAGCGCGTAGCCTTCCTCGGTGATGTCGAGGCTGAAGTCGGCGATCAGCCGGTTGCGGTAGCGCTCGGGCGTGCCAGTGACCATGGGGTCGTACTGCAGCAGCGGGTCGCCGGGGAAGTACATCTGCGTGACCAGCCGGCTCGCAAAGCTCTGGCCGAACAGCGACAGGTGGATGTGCTGCGGGCGCCAGGCGTTGGGGTGGTTGCCCCAGGGATAGGCGCCGGGCTTGATGGTGAGGAAGCGGTAGCGGCCTTCGCTGTCGGTCAGGCAGCGGCCCGCGCCCAGGAAGTTGGGATCGAGCGGCGCATCGTGCTGGTCGACCTTGTGCACGTAGCGGCCGGAGGCGTTGGCCTGCCAGAGCTCGACCAGCGTGTTGGCCACGGGGCGGCGGCGCTCGTCGAGCACCTGGCCGGTGAGGATCATGCGTTCGCCCAGCGGCTCGCCATTCTTGCGCGCATTGCGCGTCAGGTCGTGGTCGAGTTCGCCGATGCTGTCGTGGCCGTACACCGGCTGCTGCAGCTCGCCCAGCGAGGCCTTCAGCGGCACCAGGGGCTTCTGCGGGCCGCGCTTCGCGGTCGACTTGTAGCCGGGGTAGATGTACGAGGGATGGGCTTCCCAGTCGCGGGGGGTGAGGGTGGCCGGGGTTTTCGTCAACATGCCGTTGTCTCCTGTCGTGGGACGAATCGAATTTGGAAGCTGAACTTTAGAAGCCGCGTTCGATGATGTAAATTGAAGATTGGTCTGTTTTACATAACTATCAGTAATTGAAAACTCCCGCCGATCTTCGCCAGGACTTTGTGCGCAACGTGCAGCTGCGCCACCTGCGCTGCCTTGTCGCGGTGGCGCAGGAGCGCCATCTCGCGCGCGCCGCCGAGCGGCTGTCGCTGAGCCAGCCGGCGGTGTCCAAGACGCTGTCCGAGCTGGAGGCCATCGTCGGGGCGCGCCTGGTGGAGCGCGGCAATGCCGGGCGGCGCGGGGTGCAGGGGCTCGCGCCGGCCGGCGAGCAGCTGCTGGCCCACGCGCTGCGCGTGCTCGAGGCCATCGACGCCAGCGCGCAGGCGGTGGCGCCGGCCTCGGGCGAGCGCGTGGAGCGGCTGCGCATCGGCGCGCTGCCGAGCGTGGCGCCGGCGCTGCTGCCGGCGGCGCTCGCGCGCTTTCGCGAGCGCTGGCCGTCGGTGCAGGTGGTGGTGAAGAG
>NZ_JBFTPJ010000474.1:0-6061 GCF_056398445.1 Variovorax sp. 01T439_2 | reverse complement strand
GTGCCGATCTTCAGGCCATGCTCGGCCGCAAAGAGCTGCAGGTCGGGCAGGCGCGCCATGGTGTCGATTTCGAGATTGACCCTGGAGCCGGCCTGCAGGCTGCCGAGGGAGGTGTTGTCGACGGTGTGCGGGATCAGGTTGATGCTGATTTCCGCGCCGCCGTCGATGTCGCTCACGCTGTTGACCGTGAGGCTCACGCCGTTGACCGTGATCGAGCCCTTGTACGCCAGGAAGCGCGCGAGCGCGGGCGGGGCCACCACGCGCAGCTCCCAGCTTTCGCCCACGGGCGCGAAGTGGCTGACCGTGCCGATGCCGTCCACATGGCCGGAGACGATGTGGCCGCCCAGCCGGTCGCTGGCGCGCAGCGCCTTCTCGAGGTTGATGCGGGCGCCTTCCTCGGTCAGCCCCGCGGTCTTGTCGAGCGATTCGGCCGAGATGTCGATGGTGAACTGCTGCCGGGCGGGGTCGAGCGTGGTCACGGTCATGCACGCGCCGTTGAGCGCAATGCTGTCGCCGAGCCCGACGTCGGCCAGATAGCCGTCGGGCACCGCAATGCCGAGTCTTTTGCCGTAGGAGGAGGAGGGGCCGAGGTCGTGGATGGCGGCGATGCGCCCCACGCCGGTGATGATTCCGGTGAACATCCGCGCATTTTCGCAGACATCGGGGGTCCGCCCGGCGGGCGCCTGCATTCGCCCGCTAGAAAGCGTCCCTTCCGGCGACCCGGGCCACGATCCGCAGGTCCGGCCCGATCCGCTCGATGGTCCTGAATTCCAGCGGCAGCGCGCCGGCCAGGTCGGCCAGCGGCCCGCCGGCGTGGATGCCGGAGGCCATGTCGAGCCCGTCGCCGATGAGCTTGGGCGCCAGGTACACCAGCAGCTCGTCGACCAGGCCCTCGCGCAGCAGCGAGCCGTTGAGCTTGTGGCCGGCCTCGACGTGGAGCTCGTTGACCTCGCGCCGGGCCAGATCCCGCAGCATCGCGGCCAAGTCGACCTTGCCCTGTGCATTGGGCAAGTAGGCGATGGTGGCGCCGCGCGCTTCCAGTGCGGCGGCCTTGGCCTCGTCCTGCGCCGCGGCGTAGATCCAGACGGGCCGCCCAGCCATGAAGATCCGCGCGCCGGGCGGGGTCTGCAATTGGCTGTCGACTATCACCACGTGCGGCTGGCGCGTGGTTTCCACCAGCCGTACGTCGAGCCGGGGATCGTCCTCCAGCACCGTGCCCACGCCGGTCAGCACCGCGCTGGCCCGCGCCCGCCAGGCGTGGCCGTCGGCGCGCGCCGGTTCCGAGGTGATCCATTGGCTCACACCATTGCGCAGGCCGGTCTTGCCGTCGAGCGAGGCGGCGGCCTTGAGCCGCACCCAGGGCGTCTTGCGGACCATGCGGCTGAAAAAGCCGATGTTGAGTTCGCGCGCTTCCTCCGCGCCCGGCCCCACCTCGACTGCCACGCCCGCGGCGCGCAGCCGCTCGAAGCCCTGGCCCGCCACCAGCGGGTTGGGATCGGCCAACGACGCCACCACCCGACCGATGCCCGCCGCCGCCAGCGCATCGCAGCAGGGGCCGGTGCGGCCATGGTGCGCGCAGGTTTATTTCGACCGCTCATCGTTCAATGGGTGGTCAATATGAATTGGCCAAATAGAATTTTTAAAATTGCAGTCAGGGAGAAAGGTCTGCCGCTCCAGCCATTTGGGCGAGGCGGCGGACGGTACAACATGAAAAACGGATTCTGCGCGTCCGTGAGGACGCGTTCCCGCAGAAGCGGAACTCCGCGCGGCTTCACGCTGGTCGAAATGATGGTCGTCATCGTACTGGTGGCCATCCTGCTGGCACTGGCGCTGCCCAGCTTCAACAGCCTGATCGAGAAGTACCGCGTCGAGGGCATGGCGTCGGCTCTGGTGGCGAGCGTGAGCCATGCGCGTGCCGAGGCGGCTCGGCACGGGCAGCCCGTGACCATCCGGCAGCGTGCGGAGTGCAGCGGCGCAGACTGGAGCTGCGGCTGGGAAACCGTGGTCGGCAGCGGCACCGGGTTCGAAATCCTCCAGCGGCAAGACCCTGACACGCGCGTTGCAATCCAGAAAAGCGCGCTCGGGCCCATGGCCTTCGATCCCATGGGCCATTTTTCGAGCGTCGCCCGCATCAGCTTCCACCCGGTTGGAAGCGCCAGTTCATCCAACGACGTCGCTGTGTGCCTGTCGCTCGGCTGGCGCGTCAGGCGATGCTGAGGGGGCGGAACGTGCCGATCAATTCGATTCGCGCGCCGCGCGGCCAAGCGGGCTTCTCGATGATCGAGGCCCTGGTGGCCATTCTCGTGCTCTCGTTCGGCCTGCTCGCGCTGGCCGGCTTCCAGCTGCGTGTGCTCTCCGACAGCGTGGGCGCGAGCAACCAGAACATCGCCGCGCTGCTGGCCGGCGACATGGCCGATCGCATCCGTGCGAATCCCGTGGCCGGTGCCGTGTCGGCCAGCCCCTACGTGGCCGGCTGGTCGGCGGCGAACGCCACCGCGCCCACCCCCGCGTGCGCAGGAGCGAAGGCCCGTTGCACCGCCGCTCAATTGGCGGCCCACGATCTGTGGACCTGGAAGCAAAGGGTGGCGAGTGCGTTGCCCGGCGGCGTGGCCGACGTGCAGAGCAAGAAGGCCGTCGGCGGCCTGCTGTTCGTGCACATCGCCTGGGACGAGCCCGCTGCAGTCAACCCGATCGCACCCGATTCGGCCTGGGGCTGCCTGCGCGGCAAGGCCTGCCAGGAAGCCGTCGTCGCGGTGCCCCAACCATGAACAACAAGACATTTGCTCACCACCTGCGGCAGGCCGGCTTCACCCTGGTCGAAGTCCTCGTCGCGCTGATCATCGGCATGCTGGTGGTGCTGGCCGCCATGGCCAGCATGCTCGGCACGCGCAGCACCGCTGCGACCGGCGACGACGTCAATGTGCTGCACCAGTCGTCGGCGCTGGCATTCAGGCTGCTGGGCCAGCAGATCCGGCAGGCCGGCTACTTCCCGATCGATGCCACCGGGCCGCTGTACTACTTCGATGTGAACGCGGGCACCAAGCTCGATAGCGAGCCGGCCTTCTTCGCGATCAAGGGGCAGGAGGCGGCCGCCGGTTCGGTGAACGACACGCTCAAGGTCGGCTTTGCGCCGAATCCGGATTTCTTCCATGACTGCCTCGGCCAGGTGGCCAAGGACTCGGCGGGCGCAGCGTACACCCCTGGCAACCCCGCGGACCCTGCGAACGTGCGGCTGATCACCAGCGAATTTTCGGTGGTCAGCGGCACCCTGCGGTGCCTAGGCAGCGGCAATACCACGCCAAAGCCGATCATCGACGGCGTCGAGCGCTTCGATGTCATGTACGGCATCGGCGATGCCGGAACCGAACGCGTGGTGCGCTACGTGACGGCCACGAACGTCGCAAGCTTCGATCAGGTTCGCACGGTGCGCGTGTGCCTGCAGCTTGCGGGCACTTCCAGGAGCAACCCGGGCGGCAGCTACGTCGACTGCGATGGTTCGTCGCGGACCAGCAGCGACGGCAGGCTGCGCCGCGTCTACACGGCGGTGTTCGCACTGCGCAATCTATGAAGCACTTTCAGGTCCCCGGCAGACGCTCGGCGCAGCAGCGCGGGTTCTCGCTGTTCATCGTGCTCATCATGCTGCTGCTCTCGGCGCTGCTGGCGGTGGGCGGTGCGCGGACGGCCCAGCTGCTCGAATCGATGGCGGGCAACCAGCGTGATTACCAGCGTGCCTTCGAGGCCGCCGAAGCCGCGCTGCTGGATGCCGAGCGCGACATCCGGCAGCAGGCCTTCGATGCCGCGACCCAGACCTACGTGGCGTGCTCCGCGCTCGTGAGCTCGCCTTGCCGCAAGGCCGCCGATGGCCGCGTGTTTCCCGACCGGGATACCGGCTGGGTGACCGCCTACGTGGGCAAGGGCGCCAACAGCTGCGATCGTGGCATCTGCTACTTCGCCGGGACCGACTCCGTGGGCGCCGCTTCGGGCAGCGAGGCCTACCGGTTCTGGACCCGTTCCGCCTACGTGGACCAGTACGCCGCCTACGGTGCATTCACGGGCGCGCCGACGGCCGGCAATCCGGCCCTGGCCAGCGCCCGGTACTGGATCGAAGTGATCGACCGCGCGCGCAGCGACGAGCCGCTGTACCGGATCACCGCGCTGTCCACCGGCGCGCGCGCCGCAAGCACGGGCGGCGGTACGCGGGTCCTGTTGCAGATGTCCTTCGACCCGGCCGCGGTCAGGAAAGTGAATTGAGCATGGCGGGAAGAATAGATATGAACATCCATAGGTTTTCGAGGAACGCCATGCTGTGCGGCCTCGTGCTGGCGCAGACCGCCGGGCACGCCGCGCAATATCCGCTGTCCCAGGCGCCGCGCAACACCGCGGTCAAGGAGCCGGCGCCGAATGTGATCGTGTCGGTCGACAACTCGGGCAGCATGGCGGCGTCGTCGCGGGCGTCGGACGGAAATTGGGCACCGCCGGCCGGAACACCCACGCGGCTCGAAGCGCTGAAGACCGCGCTCAGGGACAACTTCTCGGCGGCCAACATTCCCAACGGCCGGATCCGCCTTTCATGGCAGGCGATGAACAACAACAAGGACGGCAGCTGCGTCGGATTCTTCGGCGACCCTGCGCCCGGCATCTATCAGGCCAGCAGTTGTCTCGTCAATGGCCGAGCCAATGCGAACCTGATGCGTTCGCTGGACGACACGCACCGCGCCAATTTCATGAGCTGGGTCGACGCCCTGGCCGCGGAAGGTGGAACACCCTTGCACGCCATGATGACCCGCGCTGGCGAATACATGATGACCACCGGCCGGTACAGCCCGTACTCGGATGACCCGGGCGCGGAGGGTGCCACTCAGTCGAGTTGCCGCAAGTCCTTCCATATCTTCATGACCGACGGCGACTACAACTTCTTCGGCTTCAACCCGGATCCCGCGGCGCTCAACATGCCGGCCATCGGCAACGCGGATGGAACGAGTCGCGCCCTGCCTGACGCCGTGACCTATGTGCCGCGCGCGCCCTACAAGGACAACGCGGGTGCCGTCAGCAACAGCGCCAACTGGAGGAAGTACGGTTCCGGGTGGAGGCCGACGGCGGAATACCGGCCCACGTTGGCCGACATGGCATTTCACTACTGGGCCACTGACCTGCAACCTGGGGTGTCGAACAATCTCAAGAAGATCGTTGCCGAGGCAGGCGATGCCATCATAGGGACGGCAACGGTCCCCGAATACTGGAATCCCAGAAACGATCCCGCCACCTGGCAGCACCTGACCACCTACACCATTGGCTTTGGCGCTGCGTCGTCGTGGACCGGCGCCCCGGCCATCTCGGCAGTCGCGTCGCAGCCCACCTACAGCGGGGACTATGCACGCCTGGTCGATGGGCGGGCTGCCTGGCAGGATCCGTTGGCGAGCACCTTGGCAGCGACGGGGAGATGGCGTTCAGGAGGCGGTGCCTATGGCTATTACCACGAACTCGACGCCAACGCCGCCGCCGTGCGCATGGACCTCTGGCACGCCGCGCTCAACAGCCGCGGCACCTTCACGCCAGCGGCGAATGCGAAGGCGCTCAGCGATGCCTTCCGGTCCATCCTCTCGCAGATCCTGCTCAACACCAGTGCCTCGCTGACCTCGATCTCGGCCAGCGGCTCCAGGGTTTCGACCGCCACTTCGGCCTACCAGGCCGGCTACGATACGGCCGACTGGTCGGGCAAGCTGACGGCCACGCCGTTCGGCAGCAACGGCAAGCTGGCCGCCGCGCCCGCGTGGTCGGCGCGCGAACTGCTTGATGCGCGCATGGCTGTGCCCGGCGCRCACGACGGCAATCGCAAGGTGCTGAGCTTCTCGGGCACCAGCGCCGCGGCCAGCGGGGCGGGCGTGCCGTTCCGGTGGGCCAGCCTGAGCGAGGCGCAGAAGGCGGCGCTCAAGGGCAGCACCGGCACCGACGCGGCAAGCACCGCGCTCGGCCAGGGCGTGCTCGACTTCCTGCGCGGCGACCGCAGCAACGAGGGCGCCGGCCTCAACCTGCGCAAGCGCGGCCATGTGCTGGGCGACAT
>NZ_JBFTPJ010000473.1:0-4483 GCF_056398445.1 Variovorax sp. 01T439_2 | reverse complement strand
CCTGCAGACAGATTCAAAAAAGGAGGTCGGTCAGGCGAAGGACGGGACGGGGCCCCCCTTGCTGGTTTCGGCCTGGCGTTCGGCCTCCGCGCCGAAGCGCCAGCGCAACCGCACGCCGCCGGCGCCGGTCGGCTCCAGCGCGGGAATCGCAGAGAGCAGCCTGCGCGTGTAGTCCTGCCGCGGCGCGTCGAACACGGTGTCGCGCGCGCCCTGCTCGACGATGCGGCCGTCCTGCATCACGATCACCCGGTCGGCCACCTGCTCGACCACGCCGAGGTCGTGGCTGATGAAGAGGCACGAAAAGCCGTGACGCTTCTGCAGCTCGGCAAACAGCTCGAGCACCTGCGCGCGCACCGTCACGTCGAGCGCCGACACCGGCTCGTCGGCGATCACGAAGGCGGGCCGGCGCACGAGCGCGCGCGCGATGGCCACGCGCTGCCGCTGGCCCCCTGAAAGTTCGTGCGCATGGCGCGGTGCAAAGGCGGTGCCAAGGCCGACTTCATCGAGCACCTCGGCCACGCGCCTTGCCTTCTCGGCGGGCGACATGCCATTGACCAGCCGCAGCCCCTCGCCGACGAGCTGGCCGACCGTCATGCGCGGGTCGAGCGAGGCGTACGGATCCTGGAACACCATCTGGCATTGCAGCCGGTAGTCGAACCAGCCGGCATCCGAGCGCGCGATGGGACGCCCCCGAAAAAGGATCTCGCCGCCGCTCGGTTTCAGCAGGCCGGCAATGCTGCGGCCCAGCGTGGTCTTGCCGGAGCCCGAGCCGCCGACGACGGCCACCACCTCGCGCGGGCGCACCACCAGATCGATGCCGTGCAGCGCACGCTTGGGCGCCCCCTTGGYGAACAGCCGGCGATGGCCGGGATAGTCGACCACGAGGTTGCGCACCTCAACGATGGGCGCTTCGTCCACCACCTGCCGCGCGGGCCGCCGTCGCGGCATGGCCCGCAGCAACTCGCGGGTGTAGGGATGCTTCGGGTGCGCGAGCAGGTCGTCGGTGTTGCCGGTTTCCTTCACTTCGCCGTGCCGCATCACGACCATGCGCTGCGTGAAGCGCGCGACCATCGGCAGATCATGGCTGATCATCAGCACGGCCGTGCGGTGCTCGCGCGTCAGGCCGACCATGAGCTCCAGCACGTCGCGCTGCACCACCGCGTCGAGTGCGGTGGTCGGCTCATCGGCGATCAGCAGCGCCGGCTCCAGCAGCATGACCGAAGCCAGCATCATGCGCTGGCGCATGCCGCCCGAGAACTCATGGGGCCAGGCCGTGCACGCGCCCTGGGGATCGCGGATGCCCACGCGTGCCAGCATGTCGAGGATGCGCGTCTGCCGATCGCCGGCCGAGAGATGGCTGCGGTGCAGCGCAAGCGCTTCGTCCAACTGCTTGCCGATGGTCATCGAGGGGTTCAGCGACGTCATCGGCTCCTGGAACACCATGCCGACGCGGGCGCCGCGCAGCTCGCGCAAGCGCGAAGTTCTGGCAAGCGCCAGGTCCTCGCCATCGAAAAGAATGCGGCCGGCCGTGCGCACCAGCGGCGGCGGCGTCAGGCCCATCAGCGCGCGCGCGGCCTGCGTCTTGCCGCTGCCAGACTCGCCGACGATGCCGACCATCTCGCCCGGCGCGATGTCGAAGGACACCTGGTGCACGATCTCGCGGCCGCCCATGCCGACCGCGAGCGTCAGGCCCTCCACGCTGACCAGGGGAGTTGTCGTCATTGCACACCCTTCATGCGCGGATCGAGCCAGTCGCGCACCGCGTCGCCCAGCAGATTGATGCCGAGCAGCGTCAGCGCGATGCACAGGCCCGGAAGGATGGAAAGGTAGCTGGCCTGCGCCATGAAYGGGCGCGCCGACGCCAGCATGTTGCCCCAGGTCGGCGCCGGCGGCGGCACGCCGAGCCCGAGGAACGAGAGCGCGCTTTCGGCCAGGATCACCCAGCCGAACATCGAGGTGGCCAGCACGGTGAGCGGCGCGGTGCAGTTGGGCAGCACGTGGCGCGCCATCGTGTAAAGCTCGGAGTTGCCGAGCACGCGCGACGATTCGATGAACTCCTTCTCGCGCAGCGACAGCACCGTGCCGCGCACGATGCGCGTCACCGAGGGCGTGTAGGCGAGCCCGAGCGCCAGCACGATGCCGTATTGGTTGGCGCCTACCACCGCCAGCAGCCCCAGCGCCAGCAGCAGGCCTGGGAACGCCAGCAGGGCGTTGTTGAAGGCCATCACGATGCGATCGGTCCAGCCGCGCAGGAAGCCCGTCAGCACGCCGACGATGCTGCCTGCCACGATGGAGAAGGTGACCGTCAGTACCGCGATCCACACGCTGGTGGCGGCGCCAGCCATCAGGCGCGACAGCTCGTCACGGCCGAACTCGTCGGTGCCCAGCAGATACCGGCCTCCGGGCAGCTTGAGCCGCGCGCCGAAATTGATGCGCAGCGGATCGTGCGGCGTCCACGCCAGGCTGACGAGCGCCGCCGTGACGATCGCACCGACGATGGCGATGCCGATCAGGGCATTGAGGGGTAGGCGTTTCCTGGCAGTCATTCGACGGCGACGCGAGGGTCGAACAAGGGATAGCAAAGATCGATGACGAGGTTCACCACCACGTAGATCACCGCCACGAACAGCAGGCACCCCTGGATCACCGGGTAGTCGCGCGCGAAGATCGCGTCGACCAGCAGCCGGCCGAGCCCGGGAATGGTGAACACCGTCTCRACGACCGCGATGCCGCCGAGCAGGTTGCCCAGCACCAGGCCGATCAACGTCCAGGTCGGGCCGAACGCGTTCTTGAAGGCATGGCGCACCAGCACCGCGCGCTCCGACAGGCCCTTGGCGCGCGCATGCGTGATGTAGTCGAGCCGCAGCACCTCCAGCGTGCTGGCGCGGGCCATGCGCATGAGCACGCCGATCTCGTGCAGGAAAAGCGTGAGCACCGGCAGCGCGAGGTAGAGCAGTCCGTTCTTCCAGTCTTCGGCAATGCCCACGTAGCCCACCACCGGCAGCCAGCCGAGCTGGAGGCCGAACAGCAGCAGCAACAGCAGGCCGAGCCAGAACGTCGGAATCGACACCAGCAGCGTGGCCGAGCCCACCAGCAGCAGGTCGGGCGCGCGGTTGTGCTTCCACGCGGCGATCATGCCGGCGGGCACCGCCACCATCGCGGCCAGCGCCACGGCGACCAGCACGATGCGGCCGCTGACCAGGAAGCGGTCGGCCACGAGCGAGAGCACGTCCTGGCCGCTGTTGATCGAGAGGCCCAGGTCGCCTTTCAGCACGTGGCCGAACCAGATGCCGAACTGCGCCGCCAGCGGGCGGTCGAGCCCCAGGCGGGCGCGCAGGTCGGCGAGGCTGGCGGGCGTGGCCAGGTCGCCGAGCAGCAGCTGCGCGGGGTCGCCTGGAATGAGCCGTATCAGGACGAACACCGACACCGCCACGATGAGCAGCGTGGGAATCGCCATCGCGATGCGGGCCGCGGCGAAGCGGAACATGGGCCTTCTTTCTGGTGTGTGKGGTGGGTGTCAGGCCGCCGAGGCCACGGCGCGCAGGTCGTGCAGCGCCTTTGCGAAGAAGTCTTGCACATGTCCCACGCAGGCCAGCCCGTTGTGCGGCACGTTGTCGAGCAGGTCGAACGCAACCTTCACGCCAGCGGCCTCGAAAGAACGGCGCAGCGCTTCGAGGCGCTCGGGCCGCGTGCGGCCCGTCTCATTGGCGCCCGGCATGAAGAACTTGCCGCCCTCGCGGTGCGTGATCTCCCAGGTCTCGATGTCCGCCTTGCCCGCGACCATGTGCACGGGCAGGCGGCGCAGCGCTTGCAGGTTCATCGGCTTGCCGAAACGGGTCTCGAAGTCCTTCGTGCCGACCCACCAGCCCTGCGCCGGATCGATCAGCGTAACGGAGCCGGGCGCGCCGATCGACGCCGCCCACAAGTGCTCCGGATGCAGCATGGCAAAGCGGTTGACGAACTGCCCGCCGCCCGAGTAGCCGAACAGCGCAAAGCGGCTGAAGTCAGAGGCGAATTTCTCGCCCACCTCGGCCACCATGTCCAGCAGGATCCGGTCGTAGTGGATGTCGGCCTCGACCAGGTGCTTGAAGCCGTCGCGGTTGCCGTCGCCGCGCACGCCGGCCGGAAACAGCGGACACAGCACGATGCAGTCGTTCCACTTGGCGAAGCCGCTGAAGGCCTCGCGGTAGTTGACGAAGGCGCGGCCGGTGCCGTGCACCACCACCACCAGCTGCATCGGCCGCGTGCCGGGCTGGCCGATGTGCTCGGGCACATAGGTGCAGTATGAGAACCGTGCATCGGCCCGCGACGCATAGATGGTGCTCAGGCCCAGGTCGTAGACGGCGCGGGCGCGGCGCTCGGCCAGGCCGGCAGGGACCTCGATGTTCTTTGTCATGAAAGCGTTCTGCGAATGAAGAGAGGAAAAGCGGCGGCAGGCCGCAACTACAGCGTGTACTCCCGGAAGTTGCGCGCCTCGTACGGC
>NZ_JBFTPJ010000472.1:0-4487 GCF_056398445.1 Variovorax sp. 01T439_2 | reverse complement strand
CCGAAAGCGGCGTCTCGCGGCTCGACGACGACACCCGCGCCCGCGAAATCGCGCGCATGCTCGGCGGCGAGAAGCTTTCGCAGACCTCGCTGGCGCATGCCCGCGAAATGCTGGGCCACAAGACTTCGGCGGCGCTGTGATGGACCTCGACCTGGTGCTCATCACCGGCATGTCGGGCTCGGGCAAGTCGGTGGCGCTGCATGCGCTGGAAGACGCCGGCTACTACTGCGTCGACAACCTGCCGCCCGAGCTGCTGACGGCCTTCATCGCGCTGCAGCACGAGCAGCAGGCCACGCGCGTGGCCATTGCGATGGACGTGCGCAGCGGCGTGTCGCTGCCGATCGTGCCGCAGCAGCTCGAAGCCCTGCGGCAGGACGGCGTTTCGCTGCGCTCGCTTTTCCTCGACGCGACCACCGACGCACTGCTGCGGCGCTATTCGGAAACCCGCCGGCGCCATCCGCTGTCGCGCCAGGAGGGCCGCAACGACGTGCCCGAACAGGAGCGCGTGCTGGTGCAGGCCATCGAGCTCGAGCGCGAGCTGCTGGCCGACCTGCGCGACGGCGCCGACGTGATCGACACCAGCCTCATCCGGCCGGCCCAGCTGCAAAGCTACATCAAGGCGCTGATCTCGGCGCCGCAGAGCAGCGCATTRACGCTGGTGTTCGAATCCTTCGCCTTCAAGCGCGGCGTGCCGCTGGATGCCGACTACGTGTTCGACGTGCGCATGCTGCCCAATCCGCACTACGTGCCCGCGCTGCGGCCGCTCACGGGCCGCGATGCGCCGGTGGTCGAATGGCTGCGCGAGCACGACGACGTCGCGCGCATGTACGACGACATCGAGCAGTTCCTCTCGCGCTGGCTCGACGCGCTGGCGCGGGACCATCGCAGCTACGTGACCGTGGCCATCGGCTGCACCGGGGGCCAGCACCGCTCGGTGTTCCTGGTCGAGCAACTCGCGCGCGCGTTCGGAACGCGCTGGGTCGCGCTCAAGCGGCACCGCGAACTCGACGCGGGCTGAGTTCGCCCGTTCCGGCTAACCCGCGCCGCTCTCGAGCAGCTTGCGCATCGGCGCCGGCAATCCCAGCCGGCCCCACTCCTGTGCATCCACCCAGCGCGCGGCATCGCCTTGCGGCTGGCTGCCCTGGAGCAGCACCGGGTGCAGGTGCAGGTCCTTGTGGGTCAGCACGTGCACGAAAGGCGGCAGGTCCTGCACGCCCGCCAGCGCCGCCGGCGGCAGCGCGGCCAGCAACTCTTCTCGGCTATCGAACACGGGCAGGCAGTAGAGCCCGGCCCAGATGCCCTTGGCCGGCCGCTTCTCGAGCCAGACGCGGCCTTGCGCATCGCGCGCGAGCAGCGCCCAGAGCGACTGGGCGCTGCGCTTGAGCTTGCGCGTCTTGACCGGATAGCGCTCCGGCTGGCCTTCGCGCAGCCCCACGCATGTCTTGTTCAGCGGACAGATCATGCAGCTCGGCTTGCGCGGCAGGCAGACCGTGGCGCCCAGGTCCATCACGCCTTGCGTGTAGCTCGCGATGGCCGCCTTCTGCTCGGCCGGCGGCAGCAGCTGCGTGGCCCGGTCCCACAGTGCGCGTTCCTGCGCCGACGAGGACATGTCGCCGCCAAAGCCGAGCACGCGCGTCAGCACGCGCTTGACGTTGCCGTCGAGAATCGCGACCCGTTCGCCGAAGCAGAAAGCCGCGATCGCCGCGGAGGTGGAGCGGCCGATGCCGGGCAGGGTCTCGAGCTCGGCAGCCGTGCGCGGAAACTCGCCGCCGAAGCGCGCCACCACCTCCTGCGCGCAGCGGTGCATGTTGCGGGCCCGGCTGTAGTAGCCCAGGCCGCTCCAGAGCCCGAAGACCTCGTCCTCGGTGCCGTCGGCCAGCGCCCGCACGGTCGGAAAGCGTTCGAGAAAGCGCGCGAAGTACCCGAGCACGGTCGAGACCTGGGTCTGCTGGAGCATGACCTCCGACAGCCACACGCGGTAGGGATCCCGCGTGTTCTGCCACGGCAGCGCGCTGCGCCCGTGGCTGCGCTGCCAGGCCGCGACGCGCTCGGCAAAATCGGCCGGCGCCTGCGGCTGCACGGCCGCAGCCGGCACCGGACGATCAGGCCGCCGCACGCAGCTCGCCGACGGCGGCAGCGGCTGCTGCCGCCCCCCCCTGTTGCGCGATCGCCGAGGTGAATTCATGGAGCCGAAGCTGCAGCTCGGCCAGGCTGCTTTCCTGCTGGGCCAGCTCGAGCAGGCGTTCGTCGAGGTTGCCTGCCGCATTCTGGATGCGCTCGATCGCCTCGATGCGCTTGCTGAAATTGCGGCGGCGCTCCTTCAGCTGCGCATCGATCTGGGCGCTGGCACCCTTGCTCCAGCGTTCGACCTCGGTCATGGCCGCTTCGTTGACCAGCCGCAGGCGGCTTGCGAGCGCGCGCACCAGCTTGTCGCAGAAGTCCGCCTGTGCGAGCTTCAGCAGATTGCCCACGCCCAGGTAGTGGATGTGGCTGCGCTCGATCTGGCTGAGCTCCTGCTCGAAACTCGTCAGGTCGGGCTCGGCGGGCGCCTGCAGCGTGAAGCCCTGCTCCGCGTTGAGCTGGCGGAAGGTGGCGTGCAGCATCGACTGGATCTCGGCCGTCGTGGCCTGCACTTCGCGCAGGTTGTTGCGCAGCGAGTCGAAGGTTTCGCCGTACACCTTGCGCACGTTGAACTTGACGCCCGGGCGCTTGAGCGCGGCCGAAAGCCGCACCATGTCTTCCTTGAGCGCGGTGCGGCCGAGCACGGCGTACACCTCGCGCAGCAGCTTGCCTTGCACCGAACGCAGCGCGAGGATGCGCGTGTTGCTGCCCTCGAACTCGGTCTGTTCCTGGTCGATGCGCGCGCGCATGTGCCGAATGACCGACACGTTCTTGCCGCGCAGCCCCTGCAGTTCGAGCGCCTGCTCCGACAGGTCGCGCTGGCGCACTTTCAGGATGCGCTCGGCCTCGGTGCGCAACGCGACCATGCCGGCGTCCACCGCGAGCCGCAGCATGGTTTCGCGCTTGCCGAGCACGCCTTCGGCGAGCAGCGCCTCGAAGGCCGGCAGCCGGCTGGCGTCGAGCAGCCGCGCATYGCGATGGATCTTTGCCTGCAGGCCCTTCTGCGCCGACACCGGCAGCACCTGCACCAGCGGCACCTCGAGGAACTTGGCCGCGACCTCGCGCTGGCGTTCGATCTGCAGCTCGATCTGCGCGGGCGTGCTCAGCGAGTCCCACATGGTGTCGATCTTGTTGAGCACCACGAAGCGCGTGTCGCTGCCTTCGCTTTCGGTGACCAGGTGCTCGCGCCAGATGGACAGGTCGGAACGCGTCACGCCGGTTTCTGCGCCCAGGATGAAGACCACGGCATGCGCCTGCGGGATCAGGCTCACCGTGAGCTCGGGCTCGGCGCCGATGGCGTTCAGGCCCGGGGTGTCGAGGATCACCAGCCCCTGCTCCAGCAGCGGATGCGGCATGTTCAGGATGGCGTGGCGCCAGCGCGGAATCTCGACCCGGCCTTCGGCGTCCTGCACGGGGTTGTCGTCGGGCGTCTCCTCGTTCCAGAAGCCCAGCGCGTGCGCCTCGTCCTTGCTGACCCAGCGCACTTCGGCCACCTTGCTCATGGCCTGGGCCAGCTGGTCGGCATCGGCCACGTCGATCGCGATTTCGGTCCAGCGCCCGGCCTTTTCGCGCCAGTGCGTGAGCGAATGGGGTTCCAGGCGGGTCTCGATCGGCAGCAGCCGCAGCTTGGGCGACAGCGCGGCGTCGTAGCCCAGCTCGGTCGGGCACATCGTGGTGCGCCCGGCGCTGGCCGGCATGATGCGGCGACCGTAGGCGGCAAAGAAGATTGCGTTGATGAGCTCCGACTTGCCGCGCGAGAACTCCGCCACGAAGGCCACCATGACCTTGCTGGTGCGGATCTGCAGCTCGAGGCCGCGCAGGCGCTCGGCCACCGCCTGATCGAGCAGCTCGTTCTCGGTCAGCCAGCGGGACAGCCACTGCAGGCGGTGCGCGAAATTGCTCCGCCAGGCACCGTGCTGATCGAGTTGTTGATTGAAAGAGCGGCTCAAGGGGAATATGTAAGAAAGAACTTACAAATATAGCATTGCAAACTAGGGAGCAACCGATTGCAGGATATGCCAACCCGGCGGCTAAGACACTATTTTTGACAATTCGGGCAATAGTAAGTGGAACGCTGCCCTTGGCGCAGCAGCCGGATCGGCGTTGCGCAGACCCGACAGGGCTCGCCGGCCCGTCCGTAGACCGTGGCTTCGAGCTGGAAATAGCCGTTCTGCCCATCCACGTTGGAAAAGTCGCGCAGCGTGCTGCCGCCCTTCTCGACCGCCCTGGCCAGGATTTCGCGCACGGCCGCATGGAGCCGGGCCGCCCTCGGCCGGCTGATGCGCGCAGCCGAAAACGTCGGCCGGATGCCGGCCAGGAACAAGGCCTCCGACGCGTAGATGTTTCCAACGCCGACCACCACGTCG
>NZ_JBFTPJ010000471.1:0-4491 GCF_056398445.1 Variovorax sp. 01T439_2 | reverse complement strand
CGCGCAGGCTGCATGCGGCAGATCCGCGCCGCCAGCGCAGGCTGCGCATGCTTGCGGCACTGGCCATGGCCTGCGCGGCCGGTGCGGCGGCGCTCGACATCGGCGGCCACCAGCTCGCCGGGCTCGATCCGCGCGCGCAGGGCTGGAGCGCTTCGGTCGGCATGCTGCTGGGCTACCAGGCTTTCCACATCGCAGTGCTGATGCTGATGGGCGGCTATGTGCTGGTGCGTTCGTGGTCGGGCCGGCTGCAGCCCGCGGCCCGCGCGACCATCGACAACACCGCGCTGATGTGGCACTGCGTGACGGCGCAGGGAATCATCGGGGCGCTCGCGGTGCAGGGCGTCCCGCGGCTCCTGGGCTGAGCGCCGCTACGCGGCCGGCGCCCGCGCGCCGATCATCCAGCAGGCGGCGGTGAAGCGAACTTCGCTGCCGTGCACGTAGGGCTCGAACGCCGCGCGCATGGCCTCGGTGACCCGTGTGCGCGTTCGCTCGTCCGCATCCTGGAGAACGAGGCCGACGGGGCCGAGCCGCGTGAGATAGCCATGCAGCGCCTTCTCGGGCAATGTGCATTCCACATCGATCGGCCGGATGTCGATGCCGGCCCAGCCGCTCTCTTCCAGGATGGACACCACCCGATCGCGGTCCGCGAGGGAGAACTGTCCCGGCGCGCCCGGCTTGCGCGCCGGCAGGTTCGGCAGCAGCGGCGCGGCGGCGCGCTCGGCCGTGGTCATGAACGGGTTCTCCGCGGCGCTGCGCCATGCGATGGCCCGGAGCATGGCGCCATCCTTCGCGGCGTGCCGCAGGTTGGCAAAGGCCTGCACCGGGCTGTCGAAGAACATCACGCCGAAGCGCGAAACGACCAGGTCGAAGCTCGCGGGCTCGAAGGCGTGCCGCTGCACATCGCCGCAGATGAAGCTTGCCGGCGCGCCCGCCCGTTCGGCGCGCGCGCGAGCGGCGGCAATCATCGGCTCGGAGATGTCGGCGCCGACGCAGTGCCCCGCCGCGCCGAGCACCCCCGCGATGGCCAGCGTGGTGGCACCGGTGCCGCAGCCGACGTCGAGCACCCGCCGCGCGGAGGCGGCGCCCGCCTCGTCCACCAGCAAGTTCTCGAACGGCGCGAACAGCTGGTCGAGCGACTCCTGCGCGTCGACCCAGGCGCGGCCGCCGCGGCCGTTCCAGAGGGCGGCTTGTTCGTTGTGTTGCTGGTCCGTGATGTCCATGATGGTTTGTCCTTGGCGTGTCTGTTTGGGCGAAAGCTAGACTGTGCAACTTCAAGCCGACTTGAGGTCAAGAGGTGGCGGCACAACATCTGGACATCGCCCAAGTGGCACAGCAATCCGGCGTCCCCGCATCGACGCTGCGCTTCTACGAGGAGAAGGGGCTCATCGCCTCGACCGGCCGGCGCGGCCTGCGACGCCTGTTCGATGCCGGCGTGCTGGAACGCCTCGCGCTCATCGCGGTGGGACGCGCCGCGGGCTTCTCGCTCGACGAGATCGCGCGCATGTTCGCGCCCGAGGGCGCACCGCGCATCGACCGGCAAATGCTCGCCGCCAAGGCCGAAGAGCTCGACCGCACCATCCGCAAACTGAGCGCCATGCGCGACGGCCTGCGGCACGCGGCGGCCTGCCCCGCGCCCAGCCACATGGAGTGCCCGACCTTCAGGCGCATCGTGCGCGCCGCGGCCTCCGGCGCCATTGGCGCACGCGAAAAAAAGAAGGCGCCGAAGTTGCCGAACTAGGTGCTGCCTCGTGCTGCACCCGGGTGCCAGACAGCCTCCTACAACACGACGATCTCTTGGCCGATGCGGCGCGGATTTTCTGGATCGAAAGTTGCAACCCTGGGCACTGCAATCTATGCCGTCATTCCCCAGAAATGCCGGCCGGAGACTTTTCCATGGTGAGCGCCAATCCAGTTATTTCGTCGGATCGTGTCGAGGGGACATCCGTCTACAACACGTCGGGAGACAAGCTCGGCAGCATCGATGAACTCATGATCGACAAGATCTCGGGCCAGGTCCGCTATGCCGTGCTGGAGTTCGGCGGCTTCCTGGGCATGGGCACGGACCGCTATCCGCTCCCCTGGTCCATGCTGAAGTACGACACCTCGCAGGATGGCTATGTGGTGCCGTTGACCAAGGCGCAGATCGAAGGTGCGCCCAAGTATGCGAGCGACCGCGTGCCGGAGTACGACGATACGTACAGCGGGACGGTGGACAAGTACTACGGGCTTTGAAAGCCCACGGCCGTCCGTAGCCTCACCGGATACGGCGGCTGCGGCCATCGCCGCCGGGCGGCGGTCAGTCGCCGAACCAGAACACGAGCCAGGACGACAGCGCCGTCAAGGTGGTCATCAGGAGGAGCGTGTCCTTCTGCCGCAACATGCCGCGGCGGCACAGTTGGCTCAAGTTCGACAGCATCTTGGTCTCCTCGCGGGTTTGGCCCTTTCCGGGAGTGTCGATCGCTTGGTTGACATTCGTCAATTAGGGCGATAGTTCAAAGGCATGCGCCCGAGAACCGAGGCGGCGGCTGGCCTATCGATCTGGATTCGCCGGCCTCAACGCCGCCCAAGGCAGGCGGCAGAAGGCCTCGTCGAGCGGCACGGCGGCACCCTGGGCCGTGAGGGATTCCCCGCTCAGAACGTTCTCCCATTCCGCACCCGCGGCGAGATCCCCAGGCAGCACCACCCTCGTCCCCCGCCATGCATCCGCATCCGGAAGCACCGGCACACCATCCGCTCCGGCGCGCGCAATCCCCGCAAACAACCGCCCCGCCATCACCACCAGCGTCCGCCCTTCGTGCCTGCGCGCAAAGGCCACCACATGCCGCGCCAGCGGCCCTTCGACCGCGAGCCCTTCATAGCTGCCTTCGCGGAAGAGCTCCGCATGCTCGCGCCGCATCGACAGCAGCCGCCAGATGAACCAGAGCTTCGCGCGGCCATCGTGCGGTGACTCGGCAAGCGCCTGCACACGCGCGGCAAGATCGGGCTCGCCAGCCATCGCCTGGAGCTCATCGAGCCGCCGGCTGCGCAGTTCATAGTCCACCGGCCGCCGGTTGTCGGGATCGACCAGGCTCAGGTCGACAAGCTCGCTGCCTTGATAGAGATCCGGCACGCCCGGTGAGCCGTACTTCAGCAGCGTGAGCGTCAAGCCGTTCCACGCACCGAACCACGACAGCCGATCGGCCAGGCGCTGGATGTCCGCAAGGCAGCCGTCCTTCGACAGGTCCGAGAGGATCCGCTGCACCAGGCCTTCGAGCGCCGCTTCGTAGGGCGCATCGGGCTGGGTCCAGCGGGTGTGGAGCTTGGCTTCGCGCGCGGCCTTCTGCATGTACTGCCACACACGCGCGGCATAGGCCGGCACGTCGGCAGCATCGAGGCCGCCGAAGGGCAAGGTGCCGAGCAGGGTCTGGTAGAGCAGGTATTCGTCGGCGCGCGACGGCGCCGCGCCCGCTGGCCCGCCGCCGCGGCAGAGCGCGTGCCAGCGCGCGAGCGCATCGCGCCACTCGCCGGGTATTTCGGAGAGCACGTCGATGCGGTTGCGCACCTCTTCCGATCGCTTGTTGTCGTGCGTGGAGGTCGCGAGCATGGTGTGCGGCCAGTGCCGCGCGCGGTCGGCGCTGAGCGCATGGAACTCTTGCACGTCGAAGCCGAACTGGTCGGGCTCGCCGCCGACCTCGTTGAGCGAACTGAGCGGAAAGTAGCGGTAGAACGAGGTGTCCTCCACGCCCTTGGCCGCGACCGGCGCGCTGAACTGCTGGAAGCGCATCGCGAACCGGCGCACGCGCCCGGCCAGCGCCGGTGGCGCATGCGCGGCCGCGGCCTCGCCGCGCAGCGAGCGGCGCACGAAGGCGAAGACGGAGCGGTCGGCATCGACACTCTGGCGCTCGGCCGCCTCGGTGGCGGCGTCGATGAAATGCGCGTCCTGCGCGGAGGGTGCGTCGACGATGTAGGTGCGGTAGACCGGCATGCAGGCCGCCACTTCGGCGAGCGCGCGGCGCAGCGCGTTGAGCGTGTAGTCGCGCGTGCCGCGGTCGGCCCGCGCGATCCTGAGCAGTTCGGTGGAGAGCACGTTGAGCTCCGACGACAGCGCGCTGCGCATGACCTCGCGCTTGCCGGCCCTTGCGACCGAGCCGAAGTCCTGCGCCTCGCCCGTGAAGCCATGCCAGGCCTGCCGCAGGGCGTCGGCCGCGGCGGTGTCCACGAGCACGCCGTTGGCCACGTTGGCAAAGCGGTAGCCGGTGGTGCCGTGCACATGCCATTCGGCGGGCACCTCTTCTTCCGAGGCGGCGATCTTCTCGGCCACCACGTACAGCGGGCGCGCCGGCCGTCCATCGGGGCCGGTAGCCGGCAGCACGATGCCCGCGCGGCGCGCATAGCCTTCCTGCAGCTGCCGGAAGTAGCGCGCAGGGTCGTACAGGCCATCGGGATGGTCGATGCGCAGGCCGTCCACCACGCCGGCCGCGGCAAGGTCGAGCGCGAAGGACTGGGTGGCCT
>NZ_JBFTPJ010000470.1:0-5140 GCF_056398445.1 Variovorax sp. 01T439_2 | reverse complement strand
GCTGAGTGCAGTCGCCCGCGACCGCGCTGAAGGATGCGCCTCGGGTCGTCACACCCCCGCAGGCTCGAGCACGAACGCGAACTCCAGCGTGTGGAACGGCGCTTCCTGCACGCTCCCGTCGGGCGCGCGCCCTGCGGCGTGCTGCGCGAAGTCGCCGATCAGCGAACTGCGCACGCCGAACACCGCATCGCTGTCGAGGTAGGGATCGCCCTCGCGGAAGACGTGCGTGATCAGCGTCTCGTAGCCCGGCGCCTGGACCATGAAGTGCACATGCGCGGGGCGCCATGGATGCCGCCGGGTTGCGCGCAGCATCGCGCCGACCGGTCCATCGGTGGGAATCGGGTAGGCCACCGGCGCCACGCCGCGAAACCACAGCCGGCCCTCGGCGTTGGTGCGCAGGACCGCCCGCCCTTGCGGCTGCGCGCCGGGCCGCTGCACGTCGTAGAAGCCTTCGGCGTCGGCCTCCCAGACATCGACCACCGCGTCGGCGACCGGCTCGCCGCCGGGTCCGCGCACCGTGGCTTGCACGAACAGCGGCTCGCCCACCGCGCCACCCGAGATGTCGCTGCCCAGCGGCAGCTGCGGCGCGCCCGCCACGTGGAAGGGGCCGAACACGGTGGCCTCGGTGGCCTGAGGGCTCTCCGCTGCGCATCGCACTTCTGGCCCGTGGCGGTCAGGAACTCGATGCCGGCGCTCCATTCGGCCTCGGTCAGCTTCACTTCGCGCGCGAAGTCGTGCAGGTGGCGCACGAGCGCCGACATCACTTCCTTCAGGCGCGCGTCCTCGCAGCCGGCCATGCGTTCGAGCACGGCGGCGGTGATGGTGTGTTCATCGATGTTTCGCATGGAAGCCCCGCTCCAGGTCGGAAGAAGAAAAAGAAGGCGCGGGCGGCAGGAGCCGCCGCTGCGTCGGGAACAGGGACCAGGCCCAGCGCTGCTGCGCCCAGCCCCACAGCCCCTGCTTGAAGAAGAGCGTCACACCGATGGCCAGCAGCCCGAGCCCGAGCAGGTACCAGGTGCCGTAGTCGCTGAGGAACTTGTTCAAGGCCCAGAAGACCAGCGCGCCCACCAGCGGCCCCTCGATGCGGCCGATGCCGCCGATCACCACCATGAAGATCGCGAACGCCGTCCAGTTGACGCTGAAGGCCGCGTCGGGGCTGATGCGCAGGTTGCCGACGAAGTAGAGCGCGCCCGCGAGTCCCGCACCGAAGGCCGCCACCACATACACCGCGAGCTTCATGCGCGCCACCGGAACGCCCTGCGACTCCGCGGCCACCTCGTTGTCGCGGATGGCCAACAGCGCGAGCCCGCGCTTGCTGCGCAGGAACAGGTAGACCAGCGCAACGGCCGCGACCACGCAGGCCAGCGCCATCCAGTAGGTGGTTCTTTCGCGCGTGGTGCGTTCGATGCCGCGCAGCGCCGTGAGCGTGGTGCCCGAGCCGCCGCCCACCGCCGACACGTTGGCGAAGCTCAGGCGGAACACCTCGGCGATCACCCAGGTGCCGATGGCGAAGTAGCCGCCCGACAATCGGAACGCGACGAAGGACACGGGCACGGCGATGAGCCCTGCCGCGAGCGCGCCCAGCGGCACCGCCACGAAGGGGTTGACGTCCGCGAAATTGCCGAGCATCAGCATGACGTAGCCGCCGAAGCCGAAGAAGGCCTGCTGCCCGATGCTCACCATGCCGCCGTAGCCGGCGAGCAGGTTCCACATCATCGCGAAGATGAAGTAGCAGGCGATCTCGACGAACTCTCGCATCCAGCTCGGCTCGCCCCACAAAGGCAGGCTGGCGGCGATCAGCACGAGCGCGGTGCCGGCGGCGAGCGCGATGCGGCTCGCGGCGGTGGCGCGCTCGACGTCAATGAGGGGTGGGGGCATGTTCGTCATCGGCTTCATCCACGTGTCTTCGGAAAAAGGCCCTGCGGCCGCAGCACCAGCACGACCAGGAACACGATGTGTCCGGCCCAGATGCCCCAGCCCGGATCGAGCCGGAAGCCGATCTGCTGCGTGATGCCCAGGATCATCGCGCCGGCCAGCGTGCCCCAGAACGAGCCCATGCCGCCGATGATCACGGCCTCGAAGGCGAACAGCAGCAGCAGCGGGCCGTCCGACGGCGACACCGTGGTGCGCATGCCCTGCAGCGCACCGGCGATGGCGATCAGCACGAAGGCAATGGCGGTCGCAAAGGCATAGACCTTCTTCGCGTCCAGGCCCATGAGTTCGGCGATCTCGCGGTCGTCGGACACCGCGCGGAACGAGCGGCCCAGCGCCGTGCGCGCGAAGAGCCATTGCAGCGCGGCCGTTGCAACCAGCGCGACGGCCAGCACGACGAGCGGCAGCACGCCGAGCGAGAGCGTGTCGCCCAGCGCCACGCCCTGCGTGCTGAGCCCGCCGGTCTCGATGGCGCGCGGGTCGGCCGAGAACAGTTCGAGCAGCAGGTTCTGGATGACGATCGACAAGCCGAAGGTGACGACGAGCGAGGGCAGCGGGTCTTTGCCGAGCGTGCCGTTGAGCACGTAGCGCTGCAGCGCGTAGCCGAACACGAAGGCCACCGGCAGCACCCCGAGCGCGACCATGGCAACGAGCCCCGGCGTGGCATCGCCCGCCACCGACACGCCCGCAATGACCGCGAAGGCGCCGAGGATGATGAAGTCGCCCTGCGCCGTGTTGGTGAGCCGCATGACGCCGAACATCAGCGACTGGCCGAGTGCGAACAGCGTGTAGAGGCCGCCGAGCAGCACGCCCTGGATGACGGTCTCAAGCATGGGCGGCCTCGATGCCGAAGTAGGCCTGCGAGATCTGCTCGCGCGTGAGTTCGCCCGACTTTCCTTCGAGCGACACGCGGCCTTCCTGGAAGCAGTAGATGCGCTGCGAGACCTGCCGCGCCATCGTCACGTCCTGCTCGACGATGACGACGGTCATGCCTTCGCCCGTGATGGCGGGCATGGCCGCATAGATCTCGCGGATGACGATCGGCGCAAGGCCGAGCGAGAGCTCGTCGCACAGCAGCACTTCGGGATTGCTCATGAGCGCGCGGCCGAGCGCCACCATCTGCTGCTGGCCGCCGGACAGCGAGGTGCCGGGCGCGTGGCGCTTCTCGGCGAGGATGGGGAACAGGGCGTACAGGCGCTGCAGGTTCCACGGACCCTTGCGGGCCGCGGTGGCGCCCATGCGCAGGTTCTCCTCGACGCTCAGGCTCGGGAAGAGGCGCCGGCCCTCGGGGACCATGGCCAGGCCACGCCGGACGATCTCGCCAGGCGGTAGGCCGCCGATGGGTTCGCCCTTGAAGCGGATGGTTTCCCGCGGGACGCGGACGAGGCCCGCGAGGCTCTTGAGGAAGGTGGATTTGCCGGCGCCGTTGGCACCGATGATGGCGACGAGCTCGCCGGCGGCCAGCGTGAAGTCGATGCCGAAGAGAGCCTGGGCGTCGCGGTAGAAGGCCTGGAGGCCGTGGGTTTCGAGCAGGGCGTTCATGATCTTTGCTCCCTCCCCTTGCGGGGGAGGGCTGGGGTGGGGGCAAGCGGCGTTGGAGTGGTGGCGCCGTCGCGCCCCCATCCCGGCCTTCCCCCGGAAGGGGAAGGAGCAATACAAGAAAACGCGCTCATGCTTCCATCCCCATGTAAACCCGACGCACCTCGGAATCGTTCATCACCGCGAGCGGCGCCCCCTCCGCCAGCTTCTGCCCGAAGTTGATGACGAACAGCCGGTCCGCGAGCGACAGCAGCGCATGCACCACATGCTCGATCCAGATCATGGTCACGCCGCGCGCCTTGATGCGCCTCAGTTCCGCCACCAGCACCGCGGCCTCGGGCTCCGTCAGGCCGCCCGCGATCTCGTCGAGCAGCAGCAGGCGCGGCTTCGTCGCAAGCGCGCGCGCAAGCTCCAGCCGCTTGCGGTCGAGCAGCGTGAGCCCGCCGGCCGGCTTGTTCGCGTGCGGCATCAGCCCCGTCTGCGCGAGCACTTCGTGCGCCGTGCGCCATGCCTCGCGCTCGGTCTGCTGCCCGCCGAAGCAGGCCGCGGTCACCAGGTTCTCGAACACGCTCATGTTCCCGAAGGGCTGCGGCACCTGGTAGCTGCGCCCGATGCCCGCATGGCAGCGCTGGTGCGGCTTGAGCCGCGTCACGTCGCGCCCCGCGTACTCCACGCGCCCCGCATCGACGCGCGCGTCGCCCGAGATCAGGTTGAACAGCGTGGTCTTCCCCGCCCCGTTGGGCCCGAGGATGCCGAGCGTCTCGCCCTCGGCCACTTCGAGCGAGATGTCGTCGGTGACCCGAAGCGCGCCGTACGACTTGCTCACCGCATGCAATGCCAGCAGTGCCATGGCGTTCCTCAGAGCAGCCGCAGCGTGCCGCCGGCCGGAATGCCCTTGGCCGCTTCGTTGTTCACGATGCCGAGCTCGACCTTGTACTTCTTGCCCTTGCCCCACTGGCCGAGCACCAGCGGCGTCTTGCTGACGTTCTTGAACGGGCCCGGCCCGCCCCACTTCACCGGGCCGACCACGGAATCGATCGAAGTCGATGCGACCGCATCGCGCACATCGCCGGCCTTCAGCGACTTGGCACGCGACAGCGCGTTCGCCGCCAGTTCGAACAGCGCATGCGCGAAGCCGATGGGCTGCGTCCACTGCTTCTTCGCACCGGCCTCGTAGGCCTCGGCCAGCGCCTTTGCGCTTTGCTGCGTGAGGCTCGACGTGAACGGATGCGAGGGGCTCCACCACACCTCGGTCGAGAGCCCGTCGCCCAGGTCGCCCAGCGCCTCGATCGCGCCCGGGAACAGCAGCGCCTTGCCGAGCGTGACGACCTTCGGCTTGAAGCCCTG
Source organism: Variovorax sp. 01T439_2 (assembly GCF_056398445.1). NCBI lineage: Bacteria > Pseudomonadati > Pseudomonadota > Betaproteobacteria > Burkholderiales > Comamonadaceae > Variovorax > Variovorax sp. 01T439_2. The sequence goes on along the minus strand of NZ_JBFTPJ010000470.1, from coordinate 322 downwards.
CTGCCGCGCCTGCGCGAGGAAGGTCTTGGCGTCGGGCGGGATCACCACGCCGGTGACGATCTCGACGTTGTCGCGCTTGAAGGCCGCGATCTGCGCGCTGAAGTCCTGCGTGCCGTTCTGGAAGCGGCCGGGATCGGTGAGCGTGAAGCCCATCTGCGCGAGCGGCTTCGGAAAGCCCAGTTCCTTGTCGCCCCAGGCATTGCCGTCGCCATCGTTGGGAAACAGGCCGCCGACCTTCCTGTTGGTGGCCACGGTCTTCCAGCCGTTGGTGAAGTTGGCGATGACGTCCTCGAGCCCCCAAAACAGGTGGTAGGTCCAGTTG
>NZ_JBFTPJ010000469.1:0-4500 GCF_056398445.1 Variovorax sp. 01T439_2 | reverse complement strand
CCGCCGTACTGCGCGCCGTAGTAGATGCCGGCCAGCATGATCAGCGCCGACACGGGCGGCAGCGCGTAGGTGGCGGGCAGCAGCATCGCGATGGTCGCGACCGGGCCGATGCCCGGCAGCACGCCGATCAGGGTGCCCAGGATGCAGCCGACCAGGCAGTACAGCAGGTTGGTGAAGGTAAAGGCAACGCCAAAACCCATCGAGAGGTGTTCAAACAATTCCATTTGCGCGCTTTCTTCTCAACCGGTGATGAAGGTCGGCCAGACCTGGATCTGCAGCTTCAGCGCCCAGATGAAGGCGACATAGCTGCCGACGGCCAGCACGGTGGCCAGGATCAGCACGCTGGGGAGCTTGAACTCATGGCCCGCCAGGCTCGAGATGATCACGAGCGCGTAGATGGCGATGATCATTCCCATGGCCGGCACGCCGAGGCTCGGCAGGCCGCCCAGCAGGATGCCGAACGCGAGATTGGCGCCCAGGATGAACACGACCTGCTTCCAGGCCCACTTGCCGATCTTTTCGCCGTCGGTGGTTTCGACGGTCAGGCCGCTGAACATGATCCCCAGGCCGATGACGGCCATCAGGATGCCCAGCATCAACGGGAAATAACCCGGCCCCATGCGGGCGCCGCTGCCTACGCTGTAGGTGGTGGCGCCCCATGCGAACGCCACACCTACGACCGTAAACATCAGACCCGAGAAAAAGTCTTTCTGACTCTTGATTTTCACGAACAGTCTCCTCGAACAAATTTCGATGCGAGATTGTCTAGTCAGCTAGTGGTCAGCTCGATGTGGATTCCACTAACCGAAAGCCTAGGGATAACCCCGGGGGGCCGGCCGCTGCTTCATTCCAGCGGCGGCGTTGCGCTCAGCACTTCCTCGATGGTGGTGACGCCTTCGGCGATGCGCAGCGCCCCGGCCAGGCGCAGCGGGCGCATGCCGTCGATCACGGCCTGGCGGCGCAGCCCGGCCAGGTTGGGCTCCTTGGTGACCTGGGCCTTGAAGTCCTCGCTGATGCTCAGCAGCTCGTACAGGCCCATGCGGCCCATGTAGCCGGTCATGCGGCAGTCGACGCAGCCCACGGGCTTGTAGGCGCGCACCGAACCGGTGATCTGCCAGGGCTTGACGATGGTCTCGAGCTTCTCGCGCGTGACCGTGTCGTCGGGCTGCTTGCAGTTGGGGCACAGCGTGCGCACCAGCCGCTGGGCCAGCACGCCGAGCATCACGGCGTTGATGAGGTAGGAAGGCACGCCGAGTTCCATCAGCCGCGTGATGGCGCTTGGCGCGTCGTTGGTGTGCAGCGTGCTGAACACCAGGTGGCCGGTGAGCGCGGCCTGCACCGCCATCTCGGCCGTGGCAAGGTCGCGGATCTCGCCGACCATGATGATGTCCGGGTCCTGCCGCATCAGCGCGCGCAGGCCTTCGGTAAAACCGAAATCGAGCTGCGGCYGCACCTGCGTCTGGTTGAACGAAGGCTCGATCATCTCGATCGGGTCTTCCACCGTGCTCACGTTGACCTCTTCGGTGGCCACGCGCTTGAGCGTGGAGTACAGCGTGGTGGTCTTGCCCGAGCCGGTGGGCCCGGTCACCAGGATGATGCCGTTGGGCCGCGTGACGAGCTGCTCCCAGCGCTGTGCGTCGTGCTGCGCGAAGCCGAGCGCGTCGAGGTCCTTCACCGCGGTGTCGGGGTCGAAGATGCGCATCACCATCTTCTCGCCGAAGGCGGTCGGCAGGGTGGAAAGGCGCATTTCGACTTCGTCGCCGCGCATGTTGCGCGTCTTGATGCGGCCGTCGAGCGGGCGGCGCTTCTCGACCACGTCCATGCGGCCCAGCAGCTTGATGCGCGACACCATCGCGTTCATCACGCCCATGGGCATCTGGTAGGCCGGGTGCAGGATGCCGTCGATGCGAAAGCGGATCACGCCCTGCTCGCGCCGCGGCTCCAGGTGGATGTCGCTCGCGCGCTGGTCGAAGGCGTATTGCCAGAGCCAGTCGACCACCTGCACCACGCTCTGGTCGTTGGCATCGAGCTGCTTGGTGCTCTTGCCCAGCTCCACCAGCTGCTCGAAGCTCGCGCCGCCGGTGTTGCCGCCGGCCTTCTGCGCGGCGCGCACCGACTTGGCGAGCGCAAAGAACTCGGCCGTGTAGCGCTGGATGTCGGTGGGGTTGGCCACCACGCGGCGCACGGTGCGGCGCGACTGGCGTTCCACCTCGGCGATCCAGTCGGTCAGGAAGGGTTCGGCCGTGGCCACCACCACCTCGTTGGGCAGCACCTGCACCGGCAGCACCTTGTGGCGCTCGGCGTAGGCCGCGCTCATGGTGTCGGCGACCTTGCCCACGTCGACCTTGAGCGGATCGATGCGCAGGTAGGCAAGCCCGGCGCGGCCGGAGAGCCACTGCGTGAGCATTTCGAGGTCGAGCGGCTTGCCGTCGCTCTCGCGCGTCATGGCCACGTTGGCCAGCCGCACCAGCGGCGCCTGCCGGCTCTCGGCCTGGGCGCAGCGCGCGATGGTGCGCTTGGCTTCCACCGGAGAAATCACGCCGTCGGCGGCGAGCCATTCGATCAGGCGGCGCAGGTCGAGCGGGCCTTCGTGGCGGGCGGCCAGGGATGCGGGGGCGGAAACAGCGCTCATGGGCCGGACGGTCGGGTGAGGGTGGGATTCAGCGGTTTGAACACGCGCAGCCATTTGGGCGCGGGCAGGGCCCATCGAGTCTGGATCGTTTGGGCGCGCTCGGCAAGGGCTTCGCGCTTGGGCCGGCTGGGTGCGCGCTGCGCCAGCACCACCGTGTTGCCTTCGCGCGTCGGCTTGAAGGCCCAGACCGCATCGGCGCCGAATGCACCGGCGATTTTCTCGAGGCTGCGCTCGTAGCTCGACGAGCGGCCGAAGAGATTGACCGTCATGCAGCCGTCCTCGGTGAGCAGCGCGCGGCAGTCGGCGTAGAAGTCTTCGCTGTCGAGCACCGGCGCGGCGGCTTCATGGTCGTAGAGGTCGACCTGCAGCGCATCGACCGTGCCCTGCCATTCGGGCTTGCGGATCTCCTGCGCAGCATCGGCAATGACCACGCGCAGCTTCGGGTCGTCGGCCGGCAGCTTGAACCAGCCGCGGCAGGCCGACACCACCTGCGGATTCAGTTCCACCGCGGTGGTGCGCATGCGCAGCGTCTTGCGGCAGAACTTGGTGAGCGTGGCCGCGCCGAGGCCCAGCTGCATGGCATGGCGGCTGGCCACGCTCTTGGGGTCGGCGAACAGCAGCCAGGCCATCATGCGCTGCACGTATTCGAGTTCGATCTCGAACGGCGCGTCGAGCTTCATCGAGCCCTGGACCCATTCGGTGCCCAGGTGCAGGTAGCGGATGTCGCCCCAATCGGAAAAGTTGACTTCGGGGAGAACGGGAGTTTTGCTCGTGGCCATCAAAGAAGGTGGTGGGCGTCGAAAACCTTGCGCCAGGCTTCGAGCTTGCGCTCGAAGCTCCACGACGCGTTGGCGGGGCTGGTGGAAGGCAGCTGGTAGACCGGCACCCCGAGGGTGCGCGTATGGCGCGCATGCTTGAAGCTCTCGCCGCCGTTGTGCGCAATGGCCGCGAGCCGGGGCAGGTGCAGGCCCGCGATGTCGTTGGCCACGGGCGCGCGGATGGCGGAGTCGAGGCTGCCTTCGCGCTCGCAGGCCGCGTACACGTCCCACACGCCCAGGCCGCGCTCGAGCAGCCACTTTTTCTTCTCGGGATAGCTGTCTGCGCCCATGGGGAGCGGATGGTGGGGCCAAACGGCTTGCAAGATTTTCCAGAACTGATTTTGCGGATGCGCATAGTACTGCTGCAGTTCGAGCGAGCGCACGCCCGGGAAGCTGCCCAGGATCAGTACGACGGTGGCGGGCGAGACGATGGGGGCCAGGCCCGTGAGCACGGGGCTGCCGGTGTCGGATGCGGTGGGTGGGTTCATGGACAGGCTCTATCTTGGCACTGTCGCCCGCCCATGAAAAAACCCGCCGAAGCGGGTTCTTCCGAAGGCATATTCCGATTACTTCTTGGCGGCTTCGTTCTCGGCGGTGCCGGGCACCTTCTCGCCGATCGCCTTGCCGGCGCTGCGCATGCCGTCGGCCGTCTTGTGGCCGGCGGTTTCAACGGCGTCGCCGGTCTTGGCAGCCACGCTCTTGGTGGCATTGGTGGCCTTCTTGGTGGTGCGCTTGGTCGCGTTCCAGGCCTTCTTGGTGCCGCGCTCGGTGGCGTTCACGGCCTTCTTGGTCGTGCGCTTGGTGGCATCGACCGCGTCCTTGCCGGCTTCCTTCACCTTCTCGGTGGTGCTGGGCTCCGCGGTGGCTGGCGCCGGCGCTGCGGCGGCCGGAGCGGCGGTGGTCTGGGCCACGGCGGACACGCCGATGGAGGCCAGCGCGAGGGCGAGCACGACAGGCACGGTGCGGATGAAAGATGTGTTCATGCGAAAGCTCCTTTTGGGATGAGATGCTGGAGTGACGAACTTGCCACTGGACAAGAAACGCCGCTTC
>NZ_JBFTPJ010000468.1:0-4510 GCF_056398445.1 Variovorax sp. 01T439_2 | reverse complement strand
GTGCAGCGCCATGTGCTGCTGGCGCACCCATTCGAGCATGGCTTCGCTGTCGGGCGCTTCGAGCAGGCCGGCCAGCGTGTCCTTGCGGCTGGACTTGCGCGCGCCGTGCGCCACGCCCAGCAGGTGCAGGTCGTGGTTGCCCAGCAGACTCAGCGCCGAGGCGCCGTAGCCCTGCACGCGCCGCAGCACGGCGGCCGAATCGGGACCCCGGTTGACCAGGTCGCCCAGCAGCACGATGGTGTCGCGGCTGGGTGAAAAACCGATCTTGTCGAGCAGTTTCTGGAGGGCGGCGTCGCAGCCCTGGATATCGCCGATCAAGTAAAGTGCCATGTCCTCATTTTCACCCCCCGTTCATGGATGTTCTCCTGCTGGCCTTGCTGACCACGCTGAATGCGTTGTTTGCGATGTCCGAAATGGCCCTTTCAACCAGCCGGCGTGCGCGCCTGGCAGCACTGGCCGAGACGGGCGATACCGGGGCGGAGGCCGCGCTCCGGCTGATGGAGGAGCCGACCCACTTCCTGTCGACCGTGCAGATCGGCATCACCTCGATCGGCATGCTCAGCGGTATCGTGGGCGAGGCCGCCTTCGCGGCGCCGCTCGCGGTCTGGATGGAGAACCTGGGGATGGGCCGCGGCACGGCCAGCGTGGTGTCCACCGCGGTGGTGGTGACCGGCATCACCTTCTTCACCATCATCTTCGGCGAGCTGGTGCCCAAGCGGATCGGCCAGCTCTACCCGGAACCCGTGGCGCGCTGGGTGTCGCGCCCGATGCGCAGTCTTGCCAAGGGCGCCAAGCCGTTCGTGTGGCTGCTCGCGAGCGCCACCGCCGCCGTGCTGAAGCTGCTGCGCATCGACGCCAATGCCGCGCGCTCCATGACCGAGGAAGAAATCTCGGCCAGCCTGGAAGAGGGCGTGGACGCCGGCGTGATCGAGCAGCACGAGCACCAGATGGTGCGCAACGTGTTCCACCTGGACGACCGCCGGCTGTCGTCGCTGATGATCCCGCGCGCCGACATCGAATGGCTCGACGCCTCCGACACGGTGGCCGAGGCGCTGCAGAAAGTGGCCGACGCCGGCGCGCTCAACCTGGTGCATTCCTGGTACCCGGTGTGCCGCAATTCGCTCGACGACGTGGTCGGCGTGATCAGCGTGGCGCACCTGCTGCGCCTTGGCACCGGCCATGTCGGCGTGCTGGGCCAGGAAGCGGCGCCGGCCGTGTTCGTGCCCGAGACGCTCACCGGCATGGAGCTGCTCGAGCAATTCCGCGAACGCGGCGGCCGGCTGGTGTTCGTGGTCGACGAATACGGCGTGGTGCAGGGCCTCATGACGCCGCGCGACATGCTCGAGGCCATCACCGGCGAACTGCAGCCCGGCACGCTGACCGACGCCTGGGCGCGCGAGCGGCCCGACGGCGTATGGGAGCTCGACGGGCTGATGCCGGTGTCGGAGCTGCGCGCGAGGCTCGGCATCCGCGAGCTGCCGGAAGAAGAGCGCGGGCGCTACAACACCGTGGCCGGCCTGCTGATGGCCGTTTCAGGCCACCTGCCCAAGACCGGCGAAGTCATCGACTGCGCGGGCTGGCATTTCGAGATTGCCGCGCTCGAGGGGCGCCGCATCGACCGGGTGCTGGCCACGGCCGACAAGTCGGCATCGACGATGGACGACTAGGGCCCGAGCCCGTTCACCCCACCAGAAATCAGAAGAAGTCCGCACACCATGAACCCCACCGAAGACATCTACACCGAGCCCAACGCCGACCCCGATACGCTCGCCAACCTCGGGCCGCTGCGTGCCATGGCCGGCATCTGGGAGGGCAGCCGCGGCGTGGACGTCAAGCCCAAGCGCGAAGGCCCCAAGACGCAGGTCTATGTCGAGCGCTACGAGCTGCAGCCCATCGATCCGCAGACCAACGGCCCCCAGTTGCTGTACGGCCTGCGCTACCACACCTACATCCACAAGCCCGGCCTCACCAAGATGTACCACGACCAGGTGGGCTACTGGCTCTGGGAGCCGGCCACCGGCACGGTGCTGCACACGCTGGCCATTCCGCGCGGACAGGTGGCCATGGCCAGCGGCCATGCCAAGGCGGACGACACGCGCTTCACGCTCAGCGCCGAGCGCGGCAGCCTGGTGAACGGTATCGTGTCCAACCCCTTCATCGAGCACGCGTTCACCACGCTGGCGTGGAACATCACGGTAACCATCAACGCCGACGGCACCTGGTCCTACGACCAGGACACGGTGATGCAGATCCAGGGCCAGGCCGAGCCCTTCCACCACACCGACCGCAACACGCTGACGCGCGTCGAGGGGCCGGGGCGCAATCCGCTCGCGATGCCCGACGCGCCGGCCGCCGTGGCGGTGCGGCCAAAGTAGCGGCGAAGGCGCCCGCCGGGCGCCTCGCATTCACCAGCGGATCTTCAGGCCCACGCTGGCATTCACGCCGCTCTTCATGCGCGCGTCGCCGCCCGAAGCCCAGAACTTGCCGACCTCGCCATACAGGCTCATGCTCTGCGTGAGCTGCAGCGTGGCGCCGGCCGCCAGTTCGGTGCTCGTGCCGCCGGTGCGGGTGGCAATGTCGGTAAAGGCCGCGGGGCCGATGAAGCGCGTGACGTCCGTGCCGCTGCTGCTGCGGTAGAGGTTCAGCCGCGCATAGGGCTGCAGCGGGCCGGCGCTGGTGGTCATCTCGCCCTTGACCCGCACGCCGGCGCGCACCAGCCAGCCGCTGTGGCTGTGCTGCTGCACCACCGCGCCGATGATGCCGGCGTCGTCCAGGCTCACGTGCTGGTGCACCAGCTGCAATTGCGGCTCGACGATCCACTCCGGCGAGATGTGGAAGCCCTGGCCCACCTCGATGGAGGCCAGCAGGCTGTGGCCCTTGCCCGAGCCGGCCGAACCCAGCGTGGTGGCCGCGGTGTAGCGGTGGCGCCCGGCCTGCAGCACGCCGTCCACGTACAGGCCGCTGTCGTTCTTCCAGGTGGCGTAGGCGCCCAGGTACTGGCTGCGCAGGTCGCTCGAGCCGACCCCATAGCCCTGCACGCCGCGGGCAAAGCCGTTCACGCGCATGTCGCCCTCGAGCTGGCCGACATAGATGCCGACGCGCCAGTTGGGATCGGCCCACAGGTCGTTGCCGGCCTGGAAGCCTGTGAGGCGCCCCTTGCTGGTGGGGCTCACGGTGCCGGCCTGGCCGATGGTGCGGTCCATGCTGATGATGCGGGCCCAGCCCTGGCGGTAGCCCTGCTCGGGCGTGGCCGTGGCAAGGCCGGCCGTGCCGTCGTCGCCCACGCGCTGGTGGAGGTTGCCCACCATGGCCAGGTTGGACTGGCGGAACTGCTCGGGCAGCGCCGCATACAGCGGGACTTCGGCACGGTAGGTGGGCACCGTCACGCCCCCCGGCGGGAAGCCGCCGTCGCTGCTTCGCGGGGTGCCGCCGTCGCCCGGCGCAGGCGCAGGCGCAGGGGGTGCTGGTGGTGCCGGCGGTGCAGGCGGTGCCGGTGGCGCGGGCGGCGCCGGTGGTGCAGGTGGCGGAGGCGGCGGAGGCGGTGGGGGAGGAGGCGGCGGCACGACGATGACGCCGGAGCGCAGGTACCAGTTCTCGCCCGCGCCGGTCGCGTCGGCGGCGTGCAGCCGGTACTCGTAGGCGCCGGCGTCGACGTGGCCGCCTGCCAGGCGGAAGGCATCGCGGGTGGTCTGCGCCGTGGTGGTGGCGCCGTTCATCGCGGTCACCACTTCGATGCCGTTGCCGATGGTCAGCGCGCCCAGTCCGCCCAGGTTGGTGATCTGTATGTTGGTGGTGCCGCTGGCAATGGCGGTGGTGCCGCAGAGGATCAGCCGGTCGCTCAGGCTGGCGCTGTTGCCCAGCGCCGTGCCCAGGCGCAGCGTGCCGTCGTTGCCCACCCAGGGGCCGTGCACCGTGAGGGTGGCACCGGGCGTGCCGCTCAGCAGCGAGACGATGCCGCTGTTGGCCATCGATGCGATCGTCTGGCTATGGCCCGCCAGGTCGAGCGTGGCGCCCGCGTTGACGGTGAAGGCGCTCGCGCTGCTGAGCGTGTCGGCCGCGCCGGCGCGCAGGGTGCCGGCCGCGACGTTGGTGGCGCCGGTGTTCGTGTTGGTGCCGCTCAGGGTCAGCGTGCCCGCGCCGACCTTCACCAGGTCGCCGGCGCCCGAGATCGGGCCCGACCAGCCCATGCCGTGGCCGTTGGTGTCGATGGTGCCCGTGCCGCCCAGCAGCAGTGCGTTRTCCAGGCTCAGGCCGTCGGCGCCGGCGATCACGCTGGCGCTGGYACCGCTTCCGATGGCAATGGCGCCCAGCATCGACGAGCCGGTGTTCACGGTCAGGCTGTTGCTGCCGCCGGTGAACGACACGGCCGGTGCGCGCGTGGCGCCGTCGCCGCCAAGGCCGCCTGAAATGCTGCCGCTGTTGCTGATGTTCAGGTTGGCGCCCGCGATGCCGGCGCCGCCGGCGCCGGGCGCGCCGCTTGCGCCGCCGTTGCTGTTGGCCCCGCCGGTGC
>NZ_JBFTPJ010000467.1:0-4535 GCF_056398445.1 Variovorax sp. 01T439_2 | reverse complement strand
GAAGCCGACCGTGCCCGAATTGGCGATGTTGTTGCCGATGACGTCCAGGTTGGCGGCGGCTGCGGACAGGCCGCTGATGCCTTGGGAAAAGCCCATGATCGAATCCTTGTTTCAGTGCAATGAAGAAGAAGAAATGGCCCGCGGCGCACGGGCCGCTGCCGATGAGGAAGACGGCGCGCGACAGCTGCTCAGAGGAACATGCGCACGTCGGCCAGGCCGATGCTCTGGCCCGACATCAGTTCGAGCGTGACGCCGCTGGCGCCCTGCTTGACGGCGGCCACCTGCGAGAAGACCAGCGAAGTGGCCTCCACGCGCGTGCCGTTGTTGGCGGCCGCGACGCTGAAGCTGTAGGCGCCCGCCGGGGCCGTGCTGCCGTCGTCGGCCTTGCCGTCCCAGCTGACGGCGTTGACGCCCTCGGTCATCGGCCCGAGCGTCAAGGTGCGCACGGTGTTGCCCGCGGCGTTGACGATCTTCACCTCGACGGTGCCGGCGGTGGCCGGCAGCTGCACGGCAAAGGGCACGGCCGCCGGTTCCTCGCCGGCCTTGGGCTCCGTGGCGGCGATGGTGTTGCCGGGCGACAGCACGTTGTAGCCAATGAGCGATGCCGCCTGCAGCACCTGGTTGGCGCCGGTCTGATTCACCAGTCCGCTGAGCGCGCTGTTGAGCCGCTCGATGCCGCTCACGGTGCTCATCTGCGCGAGCTGCGACGTGAGCTCGGCGTTCTCCATCGGGTTGAGCGGGTCCTGGTTGTTGAGCTGCGTCACCAGCAGCTTGAGGAAGCGCTGCTCGCTGTCCGCTCCCGAGACGTTGCCGGCGCTCGACGCGGCGGTGGCTGCGTTGAGCCCGGAGATGGAAGAGGTGTCGGAAATGGCCATGGTTCTTGTTGGGATGTGGGGGGTTACTGGCCGATGCTCAGCGTCTTGACCATCAGCGTCTTGGCGGTGTTGAGCACCTCGACGTTGGCCTGGTAGCTGCGCGAGGCGGAAATCATGTTGGTCATCTCCTCGACCACGTTGACGTTGGGCATGGCCACGTAGCCCTTGGCGTCGGCATGCGGGTTCTTCGGGTCGAAGACCATCTTCAGCGGCGAGGGGTCCTCGATGACGCCGGCCACCTTCACGCCGCCGATGTCCTGCTGGCCCGAGGCGTCCACTTCGAAGACCACCTGCTTGGCGCGGTAGGGCTTGCCGTCGGGGCCGGCCACGCTCTCGGCGTTGGCAAGATTGCTGGCCGTCACGTTCATGCGCTGCGACTGCGCGGCCATGGCGGAGCCCGCCACGCTGAAGATGTTCATGGAAGCACCGGGATGCGGCATGTGCGGCTCCTTCCTGTTTATTGCGCAGCGGAGAGCAGCGACTTGATCTTGGCGCTGACCACCGTGAGGTTGGCTTCGTAGCGCAGCGCGTTGTCGGCGAAGTTGATGCGCTCGGCGTCCATCTCCACCGTGTTGCCGTCGATGCTGGCCTGGCTCGGCACGCGGTACAGCAGGTCGCGCTCGGGCATCGAGGACGGCGCATCGGCCTGGATGTGGCGCGCCGACGTGGCGGCCATCTGCACCGGCTGCTGCGCCGAGCGGCCGTGCTCGACCGCCTGCGTCAGGCGGCTCGCGAAATCGAAATCACGCGCCTTGTAGTTGGGCGTGTCGGCGTGGGCGATGTTGGCCGCGAGCACTTCCTGGCGCTGCGTCCGAAGGTTCAGTGCTTCGCGGTTGAAGCGAAGCGCCGCATCCAGCTTGTCGATCATGTGTTTCCATCTTTCGAGGCGTCGCGTCCCTGGCGGGGCATGGCGACAGATGGAAAGCGAGTCTATGCATGCACTGCGTTCGCAATGGCCCGAACAAAGGGGCATTTGGCGTGCACTTCGAATCTTCGGATCGGGTGCGCCTTCCTAGAATTGCCGGGCACCCATCATGGAAAAAATCCCTTGCCGCCCACGCCGCCTCAAGCTCGTGCTGCCTGCCCTGGCGGCCGGACTGGGCGCGGTGATGTGCGTGGCCGCGGCGCCGCTTGCGGGCGATGCGCGCGCCGCCGTCGACAGCTTGCTGCAGGCCCAGAGCGTCGGACTCCCGGGCAAGGTCGGCATCCGCGTCGAGGCGCCGGCATCGGGCCCGCTGCCCGCCTGCGATGCGCTCGAGGCCTTCCTGCCGCGCGGCGCCGCGGCGTGGGGCCGGGTGTCGGTCGGCCTGCGCTGCCACTCGGAGCAAAAGCCCTGGACGCGCTATGTGCTGGCCCATGTGGCGGTCGAGGGGCGCTACCTGGTGGCCGCGCGCAACATCGATACCGGCCAGGCCCTGGGCGCGGGCGACTTCATCGCCCGCACTGGTGATCTCACCGCCCTGCCGCGCTCGGTCGTGACCGACCTTGCCGAACTGCAGGGCGTGGTGGCCGCCAACCGCATCGCGTCCGGCGCGCCGCTGCGGCGCGAACTGATGCGCGGCGTGGCCGTGATCCAGCAGGGCCAGACCATCAAGGTCGTTGCCGAAGGCCCGGGCTATGTGGTCAGCACCGAAGCACGCGCGATGAGCAGTGCCAGCGCCGGTGYGGCCGTGCGGGCCAGGACCGTGGACGGCCGCATGGTCAGCGGCGTGGCCGACGAGGAAGGGCAGGTCCGCCTGCCGCAGTAGCCGCATTCGATGCGCACTGCCCTAAAGTTCTGGCCCGAACTGCCGATACACCAGGCAGCCCTTTGAGGAACCATCTTGAAAATCGATCCATTCGCCCCTTCGGCCACACCGCTCCCCCGAACGAACAAGGGCGCCGCGTCCTCGCCCGCCAGCGGCGCCGATGCCGTCCAGGGCGGCAGGAACGCGGTGAAGCTCTCGTCGGGGCAGGTGCATTCGCTGCCCGAGGCGCCCAACTCCGATTTCGACGCGGCGCGCGTTGCCTCGATCCGCGAGGACATCCGGGCCGGGCGCTATGAAATCCACCCCGACCGGATCGCCCGCGGCCTGCTCGCCAGCGTGCGCGATCTGCTCCACGAAAACGGAAAGCTCTGAACGCCATGCTGCTTCACCTGTTGGCCGAAAAAACCTGTGTCGAGGAATTCCTGTCGGTGCTGGAGCAGGAGGCAGAGGCCATGAAGAACGGCCTCTTTGCCGAGCTGCCCTCGCTCACCGGGCGCAAGGCCGGCCTGCTCGACCGCATGGCGGCACTCGACCAGGCGCGCGAATCGGCCCAGGTGGCGCGGGGTTTCGAGCCCGGGCGCGCGGGCGCCGATGCCGCCGCCGCGGCGGACGGCGAGGCCTCGCTTGCCGCCTGGACGGCGCTGGTCGAGCTGGCGCAGCAGGCCAAGGCCAGCAACCGCCGCAATGGCGCCATGGTGTACAGCCAGCTCGATTTCACGCAGAACGCGCTGCACTACCTGCAGGCCGGCGCGCAGCCCTTCTACGGGCCGGACGGCATCCGCAAGGCCGCCAGCGCCGCGGGAACGCGGCTGGCGGTGGGCTGAGCCGCAGATCTACTTGCGGGTCGTCTTGCCCGACTTGGGCGGCGCCTCGAACAGCTCCGAGAAGAACGACTGATTCACCTCGCCGGAATCCTTGGCAGTTGGACTCGGCTCAGCCGACGGCAGCTCCTGGAAGTCCGACGACGCGAAGTGCGGCGGCACATACACCCCGTGCTCGTCCCGCCTGACCAGGCCGCGGCGCTCCAGGTCCCGCATGGTCTTGTTGACCTGCATCCTGGAAAGCCCCGAATAGGAGGCGATGACCGACTGGGTGATGCGCTTGTCGTAGCCGCCGTCGGTGCCCGGCGCCAGCACGGTGAGCTCGTGCAGGATGCGGCTGATGAGCCGCTCCGACGAGGCCGATGAAATCTGCCGGATCTGCCTGCGCAGCACCGTGGTGCGCTTCATGACCACGTCGAGCAGGCCCATCGTCACGGCCGGATGGCGGTCGCACAGCGCCTTGAATTCGAGCGTGGGCACCAGGTACAGCGAGGTGGGCAAGGCCGCCACCAGGGTCGCGCCGGCCTGGTAGCGCTCCTCGATCAGGGCGGAGTTCAGGAAGAAGTCGTCCTGCCGGATGAAGTCGGTCGTGACGTCGCCGCTGTCTCCGCTGCCCTGCACCACCACCCGCAGCAGGCCGGTGGCCACGCAGTAGATGCGGTCGGACCATTCGTCCGCCGCCAGCACGACTTCGTTGCGCCGGTAGGACCGAAGTTCGATGCGCTGAACGAAGGCTGCGCGCTCATCCGGGGGAACGCTGGCAATAAGAGGATGCAAATACATCTGTACCGTCCATGGGCTGCCTTGCCGCATATTGGCTCAAAGCGGCTGCCTGCAACTCTCCCCGCTCTCTAAATGTGAATATTTACCAGATTAGACTCATATGCTAACAGTCGGTAACATCTGGACACGCAACATCATCGCATGACTTGGCGAACTACGCGCGCCAGCCGCCCGAGAGCAGCCATTGGCTTGTACCGCAGGCGACAACGAGCGCCGCGTAGGTCGCCATCGCGCCGTCGCGCCCTGCAAGGACGACGCCGCCGAGCAGCACCAGCGCTCCCACGCCTGAATTGATCGCGCCCTGGGCC
>NZ_JBFTPJ010000466.1:0-4537 GCF_056398445.1 Variovorax sp. 01T439_2 | reverse complement strand
TCATGATGTTGAGCACCTGCGCCTGCACGCTGACGTCGAGCGCCGAGGTGGGTTCGTCGCACACCAGGAACTCGGGCTCGGTGGCGAGCGCGCGTGCAATGGAGATGCGCTGGCGCTGGCCGCCCGAGAACTGGTGCGGGTACTTGCTCATGTCCAGCGGCGAGAGGCCGACCGACTTGAGCAGCTCGCCCACGCGCTCGCGCAGTTCGGCCTTGTCGCGGAGGATGCCGTGCTCTCGCAGCGGCTCGCCGACGATGTCTTCCACGATCCAGCGCGGGTTCAGGCTCGCGTACGGGTCCTGGAAGATCATCTGGATGCGCCGGCGCAGCTTGCGGCCTTCGGGGGTCTTGAACGCGGCATGCGCGTCCTGCCCGTCGAACTGCAGGCCGCCGCGCGTGGGTGCGTAAAGGCCGACCAAGAGCCGTGCCACGGTGCTCTTGCCGCAGCCCGATTCGCCCACCAGCGCCAGCGTCTTGCCGCGCTCGATCGAAAAGCTCACGCCGTCCACCGCATGCAGCAGCACGCGCGGCTTGCGTTCGAGCACGCGGTTGAGCCATGGCGGCGAGACGTCGAAGGTGCGCGCGAGGTCGTGCGCCACCACCAGCGGTGCGGTGCTCATCGGCTCACCTCCGCAAGCGGTGCGGCCGCATCGGGCACGGCGCGCTCGCCGGCCAGCTGCGCATCGTGGTGCCGGGCCGCCAGMTCGGCCTGGCCCTTGTGCGGATCGGTGGCATCGTGCAGCCAGCATGCGGCGCGCGTGGCGCCGGCGTGCATGAGCTCGGGCCGCTCGGTGAGGCAGCGCGCAAAGGTGCGCGGGCAGCGCGGGTTGTAGGCGCAACCCTCGGGAATGGCATTGAGCCGCGGCATCGCGCCGTCGATCTGGTTGAGCCGTTCGCGGTCGCTCGCCATGTCGGGAATCGAAGCCATCAGGCCCGAGGTGTAGGGATGCGCCGGCTGGTGGATCACTTCGTGCACCGGACCGATCTCGGCGATGCGGCCCGCGTACATCACGGCCACGCGGTCGCAGGTTTCGGCGATCACGCCCATGTCGTGCGTGATCAGCATCACGGCGGCGCCGTGCTCCTTACAGATGCGCTTGAGCAGCTGGATGATCTGCGCCTGGATCGACACGTCCAGCGCCGTGGTCGGCTCGTCGGCCACGATGAGCTTGGGCTCGGCCGCCAGCGCCAGGGCAATCACCACGCGCTGGCGCATGYCGCCCGAGAACTGGTGCGGGAAGTGGTCGATGCGCTGCTCGGCGGCCGGAATGCCGGTGTCCTGCAGCAGGCCGATGGCGCGGCGCCGCGCCTCGGCCTCGGTCACCGGCAGGTGGGCGCGGATGGTTTCCACCAGCTGCCGGCCGACGGTGTAGAGCGGGTTCAGCGAGGTCAGCGGGTCCTGGAAGATCGCGCCGATCTTGCGCCCGCGAATGGGCCGCATCGCATCGAAGCCGAGGTTGTCGATGCGCTGGCCTTCGAGCAGGATTTCCCCGCTGGCCACGCGGCCCGGCGGCTCGAGCAGCCCGATGATGGCCGCGCCCGTGAGCGACTTGCCGGCGCCCGACTCGCCCACCACGCCCAGGATTTCGCCGGGCGCGATGTCGAATGAAATTCCGTCGAGCGCGCGCAGCGTGCCGCGCCGGTGCGGGAACTCGACCACAAGGTTCTTGACCTGGAGCAGCGTCATGGTGGCGTTGTCCTTCTTTCCATCTCAGCGCAGGCGCGGGTTCAGCGCGTCGCGCAGCCAGTCGCCCAGCAGGTTCACGCTGAGCGCGATCAGCACCAGCATCAGGCCCGGGAACACGGTGATCCACCACTCGCCCGAGAACAGGTATTGGTTGCCGATGCTGATCAGCGTGCCCAGCGAAGGAGAAGTCGGCGGCACGCCGACGCCGAGGAACGACAAGGTCGCCTCGGTGATGATCGCAGTGGCGACTTGGATGGTGGCCAGCACCATCACCGGCCCCATCACGTTGGGCAGCACGTGGCGCAGCATGATGCGCAGCGGCGCCACGCCGGTCACGCGCGCGGCCTGCACGTATTCCTTGTTGCGCTCCACCAGCGTGGAGCCGCGCACCGTGCGCGCGTACTGCACCCAGCCGGTCAGCGAGATTGAAATGATGAGCACGCCGAAGGCCAGCGACTCATGCGCATTGGGAAACAGCGCGCGGCCGACGCCCGCAATCAGCAGCGCCACGAGGATCGGCGGAAACGACAGCATCACGTCGCACAGGCGCATGAGGAAGGAATCGAGCCAGCCGCCGAGGAAGCCGGCCAGGAGGCCGAGCACCACGCCCACGGTGATCGACAGCGCCACCGACACCACGCCGACGATCAGCGAGATGCGTGCGCCGTAGATCACGGCCGAAAGGATGTCGCGGCCCTGGTCGTCGGTGCCCAGCAGGTACTTGGAAGAGCCTTCGGCGCTCCATGCCGGCGGCAGGCGCGCATCGCCGAGCTCGAGCGTCGCCAGGTCGAAGGGGTTGTGCGGCGACACCCATCCGGCAAAGACCGCGCAGAACACGCAGGCCAGTGCAATGAGCGCCGCCGCCATGGCCACGGGCGAGGTGCGAAAGCTGTAGCCGACGTCGCTGTCGAGCCAGCGGGCGAATGTTTTTTTCATCGTGAGGCAAAAAGGATGGGCCCGCAAGAAGCGGGCCCAGGATCGAGCCGCTCAGGCCGCCCGCCGGCGGGCGGCCCGCAGTATTACGGCTTGATGCTCATCCACTTGAAGGGCATGTAGTTGTCGGCCATCTGCGTGAGCGCCACCTTCTTGCTCACGCCCCAGGCCAGCGTCTGCTGGTGCAGCGGCAGGTGGCCGACGTCGGCGGTGTGCAGGTCGAAGGCTTCCTTGATCATCGCGTCGCGCTTGGGCTTGTCGGTTTCCGACTGGATCTTCTTGGTCAGCTCGTCGACCTTGGGATTGCAGTAGGCGCCCAGGTTGAACTGGCCGGCGCCGGTCTTGTCGTCGGGGCAGGCCATCAGCGCCGTGAGCGCGTTGTGCGAGTCATAGGTGGTGGGCGTCCAGCCCAGCATGTAGAAGCTGGTGTCGCGGCGCAGCACCTTCGGGAAGTAGGTGCCCTTGGTCTCGGCCGCGAGGTTGATCTTGACGCCGATCTTCGCCAGGTTGGAGGCCACGCTCTGGCAGATCTGGCCGTCGTTCACGTAGCGGTCGTTCGGGCAGTTCATCGTCACTTCGAAACCGTTCGGGTAGCCGGCTTCGGTCAGCAGCTTCTTTGCGGCCTCGACGTCGTAGGGCAGGCGCTTGTCCTGCGCTTCGTTCCAGCCGTTGATGCCGGGGCCGACCATCAGCGCGGTGGGGCGCGAGGCGCCGCGCATCACCGTGCGCTGGATGCCGGCGATGTCGATGGCCTGGTAGAAGGCCTGGCGCACGCGCTTGTCCTTGAACGGGTTCTTGCCCTTGACGCTGGAGTACAGCAGCTCGTCGCGCTTCTGGTCCATGCCCAGGAAGATGGTGCGCAGCTCGGGGCCGGAGATGACGCGTGCCGTCGGGCTGGCGTTGACGCGCGCGATGTCCTGCACGGGCACCGGTTCCATGACGTCGACCTCGCCGGAGATCAGCGCGGCAACGCGCGTGGCCGGGTTGGCGATCGGCGTGAAGATGATCTCCTGTGCATTGCCTTCGATCTTGCCCCAGTAGGTCGGGTTGCGCGTGAAGACGGTGCGCACGTTCGGCTGGCGCTCGCGCACGCGGAACGGGCCGGTGCCGTTGGCCTTGAACGAGGCGGTGTTCTCGATGCCCTTGCGGCGGTCGACCGGCGTGACGGCCTTGTTCTCCTCGCACCACTTCTTGCTCATGATCATGAGCTGCGTGATGACGTCGGGAAGAATGGGGAACGGACCCTTGGTTTCGATCTCGATGGTGTGCGCGTCGACCTTGCGCACTTCCTTGATGTCGGTGGTGTTGGACTTCATGTCCGAGCCGTCGCCCGAGGCGCGCGCGAAGCTGAAGAGCACGTCGTCGGCCGTGAAGGGCGTGCCGTCGTGGAACTGGACGTTCTTGCGCAGTTCGAAGCGCCACACGGTGGGCGAGGCCTGTTTCCAGCTGGTCGCCAGCAGCGGCGCAACGCTCAGGTCCTTGTTGCGGCCGACCAGCGTTTCATAGACGTTGGCGGTGGTGCTCAGCTGCAGCGACTCATTGAGCGAGTGCGGATCGAGCGACAGCGCGTCCCCCTGGTTCGCCACGCGGATGGTCTGCGCGCCGGCCACCAGGCTGGCGGTGCCCAGCACGCACAAAACTGCGACCGCGGCCGCCTTCTTCTGAAAACTCATGGAAACACTCCTCGGGTTGGAATCTGAAGTACATCAAGGCGTCGCGGTAGCGGCGTCTTTCACGGGCTGCTGGCTGCGGGTGGCAGCCAGCGGCATCCCCTGCTCGATCAGCCCCGCATGCAATGCGGCGCCAAGCGGCAGGATCTCGTCGTTGAAGTCGTAGCGGCTGTTGTGCAGGAAGGCGCCGCACTTGGCATCCTGGCCGATGCGCAGGTAGGCGCCGGCCTTTTTCTGCAGCATGAAGG
>NZ_JBFTPJ010000465.1:0-4542 GCF_056398445.1 Variovorax sp. 01T439_2 | reverse complement strand
GGACTGCAGCGCGCGCTCGGCA
This sequence comes from Variovorax sp. 01T439_2, assembly GCF_056398445.1. Taxonomy (NCBI): domain Bacteria; kingdom Pseudomonadati; phylum Pseudomonadota; class Betaproteobacteria; order Burkholderiales; family Comamonadaceae; genus Variovorax; species Variovorax sp. 01T439_2. Next base: position 4,520 of record NZ_JBFTPJ010000465.1, on the reverse strand, counting down.
CCTCGTACCATTTCTGGAAGAGCGAGAAGACGCTCGAGCCGCTCGACGCACGCGCCCGCGAACTGCTGGCCGAGGTCGGCCTCGCGCACGAAGCCGACGAACTCACGGTGAACCTGCCCTACGGCCACAAGCGCGCGCTCGAGATCGCSACCACSCTGGCCATGGACCCCGARCTSATGCTSCTCGACGARCCCACSCAGGGCATGGGCCACGAAGACGTGCACCGCGTGGCCGAACTCATCAAGCGCGTGTCGGCCGGCCGCACCATCCTGATGGTCGAGCACAACATGAGCGTGGTCTCGACCATTGCCGACACCATCACGGTGCTGCAGCGCGGCGCCGTGCTGGCCGAAGGGCCGTACGCCGAAGTCTCCAGGAATCCGCAGGTGATGGAGGCCTACATGGGCACCACCGACGGCCAGCTGCAAGGAGCCCATTGAGATGACCGCCGCGCTCGAAATCAAGGGCCTGCACGCCTGGTACGGCGAATCGCATGTGCTGCACGGCGTCGACATGGTGGTGCAGCCCGGCGAGGTGGTCACGCTGCTCGGGCGCAACGGCGCGGGGCGCACCAGCACGCTGCGCGCGATCATGGGCCTGACCGGCTCGCGCAAGGGCAGCATCGAAGTCAACGGCGTGCAGACCATCGGCATGGCCACGCACCGCATCGCGCACCTGGGCATCGGCTATTGCCCCGAGGAGCGCGGCATCTTCGCGAGCCTCTCGGCCGAGGAAAACCTGCTGCTGCCGCCGCCGCTCAAGAACGGCAAGGGCGTGGGGCAGGGCATGTCGGTGGCCGAGATCTACGAGATGTTCCCCAACCTGGCCGAGCGCCGCAACAGCCCGGGCACGCGGCTGTCGGGCGGCGAGCAGCAGATGCTCGCGGTGGCGCGCATCCTGCGCACCGGCGCCAAGCTGCTGCTGCTCGACGAGATCTCCGAAGGCCTCGCGCCCGTCATCGTGCAGGCGCTCGCGCGGATGATCCACACGCTGCGCGCCAAGGGCTACACCATCGTGATGGTGGAGCAGAACTTCCGCTTTGCCGCGCCGCTGGCCGACCGCTTCTACGTCATGGAGCACGGCCGCATGGTCGAGGCCTTCGGCGCCAAGGAGCTCGAAGCCAAGATGCCCGTGCTCAGCGAGCTGCTGGGCGTATAGGCGAGCGCACGCCAATTTTTTTCCGTCGACCCTTCCAACTATTCAGGAGACACCATGCAAACCAAGCTCAAAATCATCGCTCTCATGCTCGGGGCCGCGGGTCTTGCGAGCCATGCCGTGCAGGCGCAGGAGAAGGTCGTCATCGGCTACATCAGCGACCTGTCGGGCCTGTACGCCGACCTGGAAGGCAAGGGCGGCGCCACGGCCATCCAGATGGCCATCGACGACATGGGCGGCAAGGTGCTCGGCCAGCCGGTGGAGGTGCTGAGCGTCGACCACCAGAACAAGCCCGACATCGCGGCCTCGAAGGCGCGCGAGTGGATCGACACGGCGGGCGCCACGATGATCTTCGCGGGCACCAATTCGGGCGTGGCGCTGGCCACTGCCAAGGTGGCGCAGGAAAAGAAGCGCGTGTTCTTCACCAACGGCGCGGCCACCTCGGCGCTCACCAACGCGCAGTGCAGCCCCTACACCGTGCACTACGCCTACGACACCGTCGCGCTCGCCAAGAGCACCGGCGGCGCGGTGGTCGACACCGGCGGCAAGAGCTGGTTCTTCCTGACGGCCGACTATGCCTTCGGCCATGCGCTCGAGGCCGACACCGCCAAGGTCGTCAAGGCCAAGGGCGGCTCGGTGGTGGGCACGGTGCGGGCGCCGCTCAATGCGTCGGACTTCTCCTCCTTCCTGCTGCAGGCGCAGAACTCCAAGGCCCAGGTGCTGGGCCTGGCCAATGCCGGCGGCGACTTCATCAACTCGATGAAGGCATCGAAGGAATTCGGAATCGACAAGTCGATGAAGATCGCGGGCTTGCTGGTGTTCCTCACCGACGTGAAGAGCCTGGGCCTGCCGGCCACGCAGGGCCTGCTGCACACCACCAGCTGGTACTGGGACGCCGACGACGAGTCGCGCAAGTGGGCCGCGCGTTATGAAGCCAAGACCAAGAACAAGCCGACCGACATCCAGGCCGCCGACTACTCGGCCACCATGGCCTACCTCAAGGCCGTGGAAGCCGTGAAGAGCACCGATGCCGACAAGGTCATGGCCTACCTCAAGAAGACGCCGATCAACGACTTCTACGCCAAGGGCGTGATCCGCGCCGACGGCCGCATGGTGCACGACATGCTGCTGGCCGAGGTCAAGAAGCCTTCGGAATCCAAGGGCCCCTGGGACCTGCTGAAGATCGTCAAGAAGGTGCCGGGCGACCAGGTCTACACGACCAAGGAAGAAAGCACCTGCGCGCTGTGGAAGTAAGCGTTGCCTGAGCGGGAGGCAGCCGTACGCGGCGCCCCCCGCGCGAAGCCGCTGCCTCCTTTCTGAACCTCGATTCCATTCACGATGAATATTTCTATGCCTGCCCTGTTGAGCCAGCTCCTGCTGGGGCTGGTCAACGGGTCGTTCTATGCGATCCTGAGCCTGGGGCTGGCGGTGATCTTCGGGCTGCTCAACGTCATCAACTTCGCGCATGGCGCGCTGTTCATGATGGGGGCGGTGCTGTCGTGGATGGCGATGAACTACTTCAACGTCAACTACTGGGTCATGCTGGTGGTGGCGCCGGTCATCGTCGGCCTGTTCGGCGTGCTGATCGAGCGGCTGCTGCTGCGCTGGATCTACAAGCTCGACCACCTTTACGGCCTCTTGCTCACGCTGGGCCTCACGCTGCTGATCGAAGGCGGCTTCCGCTCGGTGTACGGCGTCTCTGGCCTGGCCTACAGCACGCCCGAGGCGCTGAGCGGCGGCACCAACCTGGGCTTCATGTTCCTGCCCAACTACCGCGCGTGGGTGGTGGTGGCGTCGCTGGTGGTGTGCTTTGCCACCTGGTATGCAATTGAAAAGACGCGGCTCGGTGCCTACCTGCGCGCCGGCACCGAGAACCCGCGGCTGGTGGAAGCCTTCGGCGTCAACGTGCCGCTGATGGTGACGCTGACCTACGGCTTCGGCGTGGCGCTGGCGGCCTTCGCGGGCGTGCTCGCGGCGCCGGTGATCCAGATCTCGCCGCTGATGGGGCAGAACCTCATCATCATCGTGTTCGCGGTGGTCGTGATCGGCGGCATGGGCTCGATCATGGGCGCCATCCTCACGGGCCTGGGGCTCGGCGTGRTCGARGGSCTGACCAAGGTGTTCTATCCGGAGGCCTCGGCCACGGTGGTGTTCGTGATCATGGTCGTGGTGCTGCTGATCCGTCCGGCGGGCCTGTTCGGCAGCGAGAAGTGAAGTCCATGAAGAAAATATCGCTCGTCGTCTACGGGGTGCTGCTGCTGGCGCTCATCGCGGCACCTTTCATCGGCTTCTATCCGGTGTTCGTGATGAAGGTGCTGTGCTTTGCGCTCTTTGCCTGCGCCTTCAACCTGCTGCTGGGCTACACCGGCATGCTGTCCTTCGGCCATGCCGCGTTCCTCGGCGGCTCGGCCTACCTCACGGGCCATGCGCTCAAGGTCTGGCACCTCACGCCCGAGCTCGGGCTGATCGCGGGCACGCTGGCCGGCGCGCTGCTCGGGCTGGTGTTCGGCTGGCTGGCCATCCGCCGCCAGGGCATCTATTTTTCGATGATCACGCTGGCGCTCGCGCAGATGATGTACTTCGTCGTGCTGCAGGCACCGTTCACGGGCGGCGAGGACGGGCTGCAGAGCGTGCCGCGCGGCAAGCTCTTCGGCATCGTCGACCTGCGCGACGACCTCACGATGTACTACGTTGCGCTGGTGATCGTGGTGGCGGCCTTCCTGCTCATCGCGCGCACCGTGCATTCACCGTTCGGCCAGGTGCTCAAGGGCATCAAGGAGAACGAGCCGCGCGCCATCTCGCTCGGCTACGACGTCAACCGCTTCAAGCTGCTGGCCTTCGTGATCTCGGCCGCGCTGTCGGGCCTGGCCGGCTCGCTCAAGACGCTGGTGCTCGGCTTCGCTTCGCTGAGCGACGTGCACTGGACCGCCTCGGGCCACGTGATCCTCATGACGCTGGTGGGCGGCCTGGGCACGCTGTCGGGCCCGCTGGTGGGCTCGGCGGTCGTGGTGCTGCTGGAGAACAAGGTGGGCGACTTCGGCAGCTTCATGGCGCACCTCACCGGGGTCGACTGGTTCAACACGCTGGGCGAGTCGGTCACCATGGTCACGGGCCTGATCTTCGTGATCTGCGTGCTGGCGTTCCGCAGGGGCATCATGGGCGAAGTCATCGCCTTCATCGACCGGCGCAAAGGCAAGAAGGCGTGAATTCAGGCCGTGCGCGTTTCAGTTCTTRGATGGTTTGGGCTCGCGACTTTCTCGCAGCGCCTTGAGCCGTGGTTCTGCCTGACCTGGGGGAATCTGGCCTTCTGCCTCCAGTCGTCTGAGTCGGCGTTCATCTGCCCGATTCAGGGCATCCTTGAGAAG
>NZ_JBFTPJ010000464.1:0-4545 GCF_056398445.1 Variovorax sp. 01T439_2 | reverse complement strand
TCAGTGAGCACTGCGCGGTAGTTCTCCAGCGTGGGCATGAAGATGAAATTCAGCGGCTCCGCGAAGATATTCACCTGTTGGCGCAGGCTGGTCGTGAAGATCAGCGCAATGGGCGCCACGCACAGCAGGCCCAGCGCAACAAGCATCGCGTAGTGCGCCACCACCAGGAGCAAAGGCCGCTTCATGCCGACTCCTTCAGCGGGTTGGACAACCGTAGTGCGCCCCACGACAGTGCCGCCACCACGACCAGCAGCAGAACCGACACCGCAGCCGCCACGCCGAGCTGCTGTCCCACAAACGCGGTCTTGTAGATGTGCAGCGACAGTATCTCGGTGCTGTCGCCCGGCCCGCCGAAGGTCAACACGTAGATCACCTCCAGCACGCGGAAGGCGTCGATGAGCCGCATCACCAGCGTGATGGCAATGACGTTCATCACCATCGGCAGCTTGACCTTGAAGGTCATCTGCCACCAGCGCGCGCCGTCGATGCGCGAGGCCTCGATGACCGCGCCGTCGACGTTCGCCAGTGCTGCCACCATCATGATGAAGACGAAGGGCGTCCACTGCCAGACGTCGGCAATGACGATGGCAATGAAGGCCAGCGTCGGGTCGGCCAGCCAGCCCATGGGCGCCACGCCGAATATGCCCAGCAACGCGTTGAGCAGGCCGAACTGCGCATCGAAGATGTAGCGCCACGCGAGCCCCACGGCAATGGGCGCGATCATCATCGGCAGGATGAACAGCGTGCGAAACAAGGCTGTCCCGCGCACCGGGTGCTCCAGCGCCAGGGCCAGCGCAATGCCCAGCACCATCTCGGCGCTCACGCACACGGCCGCGAACATCAGCGTGGTCCACAGCGACGACCACACGCGTGGGTTGGAGAAGGCCGAGACGAAGTTGTCCAGGCCGGCCCAGCGCGCGCCAGACCAGGGCGTGCCCAGGCCCCAGTCGAAGAAGCCGAGCTGGATGGCCGAGACGACCGGATAGAGGCAAGCGGCCGCCATGACGAGCACGGCGGGGCCGACGTAGAAGACAGGAAGCCAGGCGGGTCTGCGCATCGGGGATCGTGCCGTGGCGTCAGACCGTGTAGCCGGATTCGCGCATGATCTTCTTCACCGTCGGCACCAGTTCGTTGAGCGCGGCCTCGGCTGTCTTCTTGCCGATCAGTGCTTCGGAAATGCCCACGCCAAGCGCCTGCACGTTGATCTTGTCCCAGGCCGCGATGATCGGGCGCCAGTCGGGATTGGAATACTTCAGCGCTTCGCGAAAGACGATGTACTCGGGGTACTGGCGCACCAGGTCGGCATCGGCCATCGTCGAATTGCGGATCGGCACGCCGCCCGCGCGCGCGACCGCCTTGTCCTGCGCCTTCGAAGTCAGCCACTGCATCAGCAGGAAACCGGCATCGGCGTTCTTCGCGTTCTTCGGAATCGCAAGGCCCAGCCCGCCCGATTGCGACGAACGCCGCGTCCCCGCAGGATGCAGCGCCCAGCTCACTTTGCCTGCGACGCGGCTCTTGGCGGGGTCGTTGACCAAGCCGGCCAGCAGTGTCGAGTCGAGGTACATCGAGGCCTGCCCCTGCAGGAAGGCCGTGTTGCTCTCGCCCTGCCCATAGCCCGCAATGCCCGCCGGGCCGGTGGCGACCACTTCCTGCAGGAACTTCAGCGCGGCCACGCCTACCGAATCGTTGAAGCGCGGCTCCCATCTGGCGTCGAAGATCGCACCGCCCATCGGGTTCAGGTGCAGCAGCCAGGCATGCACGCACTGGTGGCCGGCCTGTCCGCGCGAGGCCAGCGCGCCCATGCCTTCCTTGTCCTTGATCAGGCGCAGCAGCTTGCCGAACTGCTCGTAGTTCTCGGGCGGCTGCAGGTTGTGCTTGGCGAAGATGTCGCGGCGGTAGGCCAGCACCGAAGTCTCGGCGCCGTACGGCAGGCCATAGAGCTTGGCGCCTGCGCCGGGCAGATAGCCCTTGGGGCCGCCGACGAGGCCGAGGTTCTCCAGGTAGATTGGAATGATGTCCTTGATGTCGTAGGCCGGATCGGCGAGCGCCGCGTCCGACAGGTAAGGCTCCAGCGGGCGTACCAGGTTCTTGGCTGCGTACTCGCCCTTCCACATGACGACGTAGCTCACCAGGTCGTAGTCGCCCTGGGGCTTGGCCATTTCGAGCAGTTGCTTGTCCTTGAGGCGCGCCATCGCGAGCTTGTCGATCTCGACCTTGATGCCGGTCTCGCGCGTGAACTCGGGCAGTATCTTCGCCATTGCATCGTAGTGCGGATGCGAAGGCACGTTGAGGGTGACTGTCTGGCCCGCGTATTTGGCATAGCGGTTCTGCGCGAGCGCGCCACTGAATGGCAGGCCGGCGCCGAACACGGTGATCGCGGTGCGCTTGATGATGTCTCTGCGTTGCATGGAACCTCTCCTTGGGAAAAAAGCGAAAACCGTCAGGGCCGCAGCGATTGGCCGCTGGCCGTGTCGAACAGGTGCATGTCTTCAACGTGGGCGTTCAGCCCCAGCGGACCGTGCAGCAGTCCATGCGCATCGCCCTGCACCGTGGCTGTAATGCGCGCGCCACCCGGCGACGCCAGGTGACCGACGACCTGGCTCTCGGTACCGAGGTACTCGACGATGTCGACCTTGACGTTCAGCGGTGCGTAGCCGTTGGCCACGTGCAGGGCCTGCGGTCGGATGCCGAGCGTGAGCGCCTGGTCCGCCGAGCTCACTTTTTCACGCAGCCAGGCGGGCGCGGGCAGCTCGAAGCCTTCGCCGCACAACGTGCCGTGGCCCGCTGGCCGGTCGGCGAAGCGCACCGGCAGCAGGTTCATGCCCGGCATGCCGATGAATGCCGCGACGAACAGCGTCGCCGGCCGGTTGAAAACCTCCGCCGGCGTGCCGACCTGCTGGATGCGCCCCTTGTCGAAGATGACGATCCGGTCGGCCAGCGTCATCGCCTCCACCTGGTCGTGCGTGACATACACGGTGGTCTTTGCCAGGCGCTCGTGCAGCAGTGCCAACTCGGCGCGCATGTGGCCGCGCAGCTTGGCATCGAGGTTCGACAACGGCTCGTCGAACAGGAACACCTTGGGCTCGCGAACGATGGCGCGGCCGATGGCCACGCGCTGGCGCTGCCCGCCCGACAGCTCCTTCGGCCGGCGGTTGAGCAGGTGCTCGATGTTCAACACCTTGGCCGCGACCGCCACCTTGGCGCGGATCTCCGCTGCGGGCCGGCCTGCGAGGCTGAGCGCAAAGCTCATGTTCTGCGCCACGTCCATGTGCGGGTACAGCGCATAGTTCTGGAACACCATCGCGATGTCGCGCGACATCGGAGGCAGTGCGGTCACGTCTCGCCCACCGATACGAATCTGCCCTTCGCTCACGCTCTCCAGGCCCGCCACCATGCGCAGCGTGGTGCTCTTGCCGCAGCCCGACTCGCCCAGCAGCACGACGAACTCGCCTTCATGCACCGCAAGGTCGAGCTGCTGCACGACGGTGACATCGCCGAACCGCTTGGCGACGTTGCTCAATTCCAGACCTGCCATGAACACACTCCCTTTTTTATTTCGATTCAATGAAAGGGCCGACGCACGCCCCAGCCGACCGGTGGTATTCGATTGCCAGGGTGCATGGGGTCGGGGCCCCAGATCGCCTGGTAGGTGTCGATGCAGCGCCCCCGCCGTTGCAGTGCCGAGAATGCAACCCCCAGGGCTAYCCACCAGAAGCCCAGTACCAGGAGCATCCAGCGCGGCGCATCGGCCACCACCAGCCCGAGCGCGATGACGCCGACGGCCACGGCCACCGCGAGCCAGCCGACTGTTTTGTGGATGCGCTCGAAGGCCAGCCGCCATGGCGTCATGTCGTAGTGGTCGCCGCGAAGCCGGTGATCGGTCGGCCCGCCCTTGCTGCCGCGCAGAAAACCACCGGCCACCTGCGCCCACCCGGCCAGGCACAGCGCCCAACCCGCCGCCGCATGGAGGCGCGCGAGCCCGCTACCCCCAGCCCCCTGGGCACCGCGCCACGCGAGCAGCGCGCCTACCGTCATCGCCAACACGCCGCTCCATTGCAGCACGCGGTGCGCACGCCACCAGAAGGGGTTGTCGAGCCGGTGCGGCCATCCCTGCGACGGCATGACCTTGCAGAAGCGGGCCACCAGTGCCCCCAGAGGCAGCAACAAGCCCCATCCCAGCACCATGAGACGTGCGTGCCAGGCGGCCCAGGATGCGATCTCGTGGGTTGTCGCACCACTCAACGGTGCCATGAGCCAGTCGAGCGGCGGCACGGCCTACTTGCCCCACACAGCCTTGTACTGCGTCCGATAGCCGTTGTCCGGATCGAACACATTCTTCGGCCCGCCGTCCTTGCCCACGTTGCCCGCCGTCACCAGGTGCACCTTGGGCACGTAGCCCGACCACTTCTCCTTGGCGAAGGCGCGGTTGAGCTCGTCGACGATCTGCCAGCCCTGCATGTTGAGCGGCTCGGGCACCGTGCCGGCCTGGTAGCGCTGCGTGCGGATGCGCTGGTAGGCGGCCTCGGAGCCGTCGCCGGCCGACAC
>NZ_JBFTPJ010000463.1:0-4547 GCF_056398445.1 Variovorax sp. 01T439_2 | reverse complement strand
GCTCCAGGCCCACCATCTGCAGCTTGACCAGCGCCGCGTTGCGGATCAGCTCGTCGGGCAGCAGCTTGAGTTCGCGCAGCGGAAAGGCGATGTTCTCGAGCACGCTGAAGGCCGAGAACAGCGCGCCGTGCTGGAACAGCATGCCCACGTTGGCCGCGCCCTTGGCGCTGAGCTCGCCGGGCGCCTGGCCCAGCACCTCGACCGTGCCCTTGGTCGGCTTCTCGAGGCCGAGGATCTGGCGCAGCAGCACCGTCTTGCCGGTGCCCGAGCCGCCCACCAGCGACAGCACCTCGCCGCGCTCGATGCGCAGCTCGAGGTCGCGGTGCACCACGACCTCGCCGTCGGCGCTCTTGAACACCGTCCAGAGCTTGCGGATGTCGACGACGACCGAAGAGTCGTTCATGCCCGGAACCCCACGCCCTTGAACAGCACCGCGAACAGCGCGTCGACCAGGATCACCGCGGTGATCGAGGTCACCACCGACGAGGTGGTGCCGCGGCCCAGGCTCTCGGTGTTGGGCTTGACCTTCATGCCGAAGTAGCAGCCGATCAGCGCAATCAAAATGCCGAACACCGCCGACTTCGCGAGCGCGAGCCAGAGGTTCGAGATCGGCACCGCGCGCGGCAGTGCCGAGAGAAAGTAGGCCGGCGAAATATCGAGCGCGGCGTCGGCTGCGAGCATGCCGCCCAGGAGCGCCGCCATCGAGGTCCAGAGGCTGATCAGCGGCATCGCGATGGCCAGCGCCATCACGCGCGGCATGACCAGCCGGAAGCCGTGCGGAATGCCCATCACGCGCATGGCGTCGAGTTCCTCGGTCACGCGCATCACGCCGATCTGCGCCGTGATGGCCGAGCCCGAGCGGCCCGCGATCAGCACCGCGGCCAGCACCGGCCCGAGCTCGCGGATCAGCGACAGCCCGAGGATGTTGACCACGAAGGCCTCGGCGCCGTACTGGCGCAGCTGCTGCGAGATCAGGTAGGCCAGCACCACGCCGATCAACAGGCCCACCAGCGCCGTGATGTGCAGCGCGGTGGCGCCGAACTGGTAAAGATGCCCCGAGAAATCGCGCCACGGCCCGCGGTGCGGCGCCCGCAGCAGCGTGCAGGCGTCGAGCGCGAGCTGGCCGATCAGCCCCACGAAGTCGCGCACCACCTCCAGCCCGCGCGCACCGGTGTGCGAGAAATGCCGCAGCCGCTCGGCCAGCGTGGGCGGCGGCTCCTCGGGCGTGCCCACGGTGAACTGCGCCACCTGGTCGAGCACCGCCTTGTGCTGCGGCGACATCTCCAGCGTGGCCGGCCAGCGGTGGCGCCAGTGGTCCCACAGCAGCTGCGCGCCGATGTGGTCGAGCTGCTCGATCGGGCGCAGGTCCCAGGCGCGGCCGTCGGCGGGGGGCGCGCCGGCCAGGTCCTTGGAAAGCGCCTGCCACGCGCTGCGCGACGACATGGCCAGCGTGGTCCACCGGCCACTGGCGACGGTCCAGCTGCGGCCGTCCTGCTCGCGCTCGTCGATGCGGGGCAACACGCTGTCGGCGGCGGGTGCGTCGGCAGGCGGGGTTGCTAGGGACATGATGCGGCGGTAGGGGGCGAAGTAAGAAGAAAGAGGCGGTGCGGAAGGGCGCATCGTAACCGGATGAGTCGACATTCCCGGTGCGCCGCGGCGCCGCTTCGCGTAGGGCGGAACGCCGTTTCGCCGGTCATTCGTAACCCTTTTCCGCTCAGTTCCAGGCCCGCGCGAGCGCGTTCCATGCGCTCGCGATCACCGGCTCGTTGCGCCGCGCCTCCAGCGAGACGAAGCGCAGCGCGCAGTCCAGCTGCACGCGGTCGGCCATCACGAGGCCGTGCGACTGGCTTTCTCGGATGGCGATCGAGTCGCGCAGCAGGCTCAGGCCCACGCCCGATTTCAGCAGGTCGAGCATCGAGGCCTCCTGGTCCACCAGCGCCACGCGGCGCGGCGACAGCCCGAGCGGGCCGAACACTTTTTCCAGCAGCCGGTGGTGCGCCGACTCGGGCGGCGTGGCCAGCCAGGGCAGCGCGGCCAGCGCCTTCCAGTCGCGGCCCAGCRCCTGCGGGCCCCAGCCCGCGGGCGCGACCACGCGGTAGGTGAAGCGCGTGAGCGTGCGCGCCGCGAGCGGCGCCGGCGTGGCGGCATCGCCCTCGTCCGCATCGAGGTGGAAGCCCACGTCGAGCTCGCCGCGCAGCACCTGGGCCAGCACCGTGCCGCTCATGCCGTGGCGCAGCTCGGTCTCGATCTGCGGGGCCGATTCCACCAGCTCGCGCAGGAACATGCCGAGCCGGGTGAACTCCGGGTCGAGGATGGTGCCGATGCGCAGCGCCCCGCGCACCGTGCCCTGCAGGTTGCGCGCGGCCTGCTGCAGGTCGCCCACGGCCGCGAGCACGCGCTCGGCCTGCGGCAGCAGCGCGGCGCCATCGGCCGTGAGCGCCAGCCCGTGCGGCGTGCGCGTGAAGAGCTGCAGCCCGGTTTCCTCCGCCAGGCGCTTGAGCTGCAGGCTCACCGCCGGCTGCGTCAGGTGCAGCCGCTCGGCCGCGCGCGACACATTGCCCTCGCGCGCCGCCAGCACGAAGGCACGCAGAATCTGGAGGTCCAAGGCGGCGGCAGTCATATAAGAACGATTTATATGCCAACCGCGCCGAAATCATTGGCTTTTTGCGCATGGCTTGGGAGAAACTGCCGGCCGAAGCCCCTCACCGGGCCCATGAGCACAAGAAATACCGTCGACCTCCGGAGACAAGCCAGCGCCATGAGCGACAACACATTCGACTACATCGTCATCGGCGGCGGCACGGCCGGCGCATTGATGTGCAACCGGCTGACCCGCAAATCGCAGCAGCGCACGCTGCTGATCGAGGCCGGCCGCAAGGACGACTACCACTGGATCCACATTCCGGTGGGCTACCTCTACTGCATCGGCAACCCGCGCACCGACTGGCTCTACAGCACCGAGCCCGACGCGGGGCTCAACGGCCGCGTGCTGCGCTATCCGCGCGGCAAGACGCTGGGCGGCTGCTCCAGCATCAACGGCATGATCTACATGCGCGGCCAGTCGCGCGACTACGACCAGTGGGCGCAGCTCACGGGCGACGACGCCTGGCGCTGGCAGAACGTGCTGCCCGATTTCAAGAAGCACGAGGACTACTACCTCGGCGCCGACGAGCTGCACGGCGCCGGCGGCGAATGGCGGGTGGAGAAGCAGCGCCTGCGCTGGGACATCCTCGACGCCTTTGCCGAGGCCGCGGTGCAGGCCGGCGTGCCGCACAGCACCGACTTCAACCGCGGCAGCAACGAAGGCGTCGGCTATTTCCAGGTCAACCAGAAGAACGGCTGGCGCTGGAACACCGCCAAGGCGTTCCTGCGGCCGGTCTGCTATGGCCGGCCCAACTTCGAGATGTGGGTCAACGCGCATGTGACCAAGCTGATCGTCGAGACCCAGCCCGACGGCAGCCGGCGCTGCACCGGCGTGCAGGTGTGGGACGGCCGCGAGATGGTCATCGCCCATGCCACGCGCGAGGTGGTGCTGTGCGCGGGCAGCATCGGCTCGCCGCAGATCCTGCAGCTCTCGGGCATCGGCCCGGCCGAGCTGCTGCGCCAGCACGGCATCGAGGTGGTGCTCGACGCGCCCGGCGTCGGCGCCAACCTGCAGGACCACCTGCAGATCCGCGCGGTCTACAAGATCAACGGCGCGCCCACGCTGAACGTGCTGGCCTCGTCGATGGTCGGCAAGGCGAAGATCGGCCTCGAATACCTGATGAAGCGCAGCGGGCCGATGAGCATGGCGCCGTCGCAGCTGGGCGCGTTCACGCGCAGTTCGCCCGAGCATGAGTGGCCCAATCTCGAATACCACGTGCAGCCGCTGTCGCTCGATGCCTTCGGCGATCCGCTGCACAGCTTTCCGGCCTTTACCGCGAGCGTGTGCAATCTCAATCCCACGAGCCGCGGCAGCGTGCGCATCAAGAGCCAGCGCTTCCAGGATGCGCCCGCGATCGCGCCCAACTACCTGAGCACCGACGAAGACCGCAAGGTGGCGGCCGATTCGCTGCGCGTGACGCGCCGCATCGCCTCGCAGCCGGCGCTTGCCAAGTACAAGCCGGAGGAATGGAAGCCCGGCGTTCAATACCAGAGCGACGAAGACCTGGCGCGCCTGGCCGGCGACATCGCGACCACCATCTTCCATCCGGTCGGCACCACCAAGATGGGGGCGGACGGCGACCCGATGGCGGTGCTCGACTCGAAGCTGCGCGTGCGCGGCGTGCAGGGGCTGCGCGTGGTCGATGCGGGCGCGATGCCGACCATCACGAGCGGCAATACGAACAGTCCTACCTTGATGATGGCCGAGAAGGCCGCGGGGTGGATTCTGGAGGCGAACGGCTGAGGCGCTCTCTTGTTCTTGGCGCTGTTGTTCTTGTTCGGGGCGTGTGCACAGATCACCGGGTACTCCCCTCCGCGAATGTCCCCCGGCCTGCGGCCTCCTCCTTGATTTCGCTGCGGGGAGCACCCGATGCTCTGTGCACCTGGGCGCGCTGTCGGTTCGC
>NZ_JBFTPJ010000462.1:0-4548 GCF_056398445.1 Variovorax sp. 01T439_2 | reverse complement strand
CGGCACGACTACACGGCCTTCGCGCGGCAGCAGCTCGAGGAGCGCGCCGCCGCCGGCATGCCGCCCTTCGCCTTCCAGGCGCTGCTGCGTGCCGATGCACGCACGCAGGAAGCCGCGCAGGCTTTCCTGAACGCGGCCAGCGCCGCCGCCGAGGCGCTGGAAGGCGCCGACCGGGTGGTGCGCTATCCCGCGGTGCCGCTGGCGATCCAGCGCGTGGCCAATGTGGAAAGGGCGCAGATGCTGATCGAAAGCCCCTCGCGCGCCGTCTTGCAGCGCCTGCTGGCGCAGTGGCAGCCGCTGCTGCATGCCCTCAGGCGCACGCCCGAAGGCAAGGGCGTGATCCGCTGGCTGGTCGACGTCGACCCGCACAGCATCTAGGACCTGCCCCGCAGGGCCCCGGCCGCGACGCTCAGTCGCTCAGTCGCTCAGTCGCTCAGTCGCTCAATAGAGGCCCGCGGGCTCCTTGCCGACGTCGACGTAGCGCAGTTCGGTGCTGCGGCGCCGCGCGCTGCTGGCGGGCCATGCGAACACCACCAGGCTCAGGGCGCCCAGCGCGAGCGAAGTGCCGGCGCCGAGCATGTCGGCATGCCAGGACCAGCTCACGCCGGCAACCCAGGCCAGCCACAGCAGGATACGAATAAGTATTGCCATCGTGCTGCCCCATTCAAACTTTGATTCACAAACACTTTATCAGRCATTGTGCAAACTCAAGTATTCATCTGAAGGCATAGCAGTAGCTATGCCTTACGGCCGTTACTCGGCAGCGGAAATATTGTGAAAAAACCGTTGACTGCGCTGCCGCGCGCTGCACAAGCTGTCGCTGTGCGACGCCCGTTCCGGCGGCGCACCTCAAGCAAAGCACGCTGGTCCTCGGGGGGTCGTCTGTCGTGAAACTGCCTTCATCTGTGGTTGCTGCGGTTCTCCTGTTCGCATGCCTTGCATGCTCGGCGGCCGAACTCGACCTGCAGGGCAGCCGGCTCGTGGTGTCGGGCATGCTCGACGGCAGCGCCATCAAGGCCTTCACCGAGCACCTGGGCAAGGGCACCGTGCGCACCGTGGTGTTCGAGGATTCGTTCGGAGGCACCGCCGAGGCGGCCGGCGCCTTTGCCGACGCCATCCGCGCGAGCGGTGTGGACACCGAGATCCGCGGCCAGTGCATGGCCGCCTGCGCCTATGCCTTCCTGGCCGGCAAGGCGCATCGCTTCGGCTGGGGCCTGCAGGTGAACGGCGTGCTGCTGCCGGTGTCGGCCAGGCCCTCGGCGGCCGAGCTGGCGGTGCGCTGGCGCAGCGAGGAGGTCCAGAAGACGCTGGCGGAGTTCACGCCCATTGCGGCAGCCGCGCCCATCCAGGCCACGGAAACCCGCGCCGCCGACACACCCAGGGACAACGCCCGGGACAACTGGCGGCCCGAGCACGGCGTGCTCTTCACGGCCAGCCCGACGCTGTTCGGCCGCATCTACAACGCCTTCTATTGCGACGGCACCCAGGGCCGCGACTTCTCCAAGTGCGAGCGCCTGTCCGATGCCGATCCGTTCAAGCTGGGCGTGCTGACGCCCTGAGGCCGCTCAGCGCAGCACGCCGACCGCGAACGGAAAGCTGAAGAAGGTTGCCACCGTCGTCCACAGGATGATGCGTGCGATGCGGCCGTTGTCGGCGCCGAAGCGCTCGGCCAGCATCGAGACGTTGCTCGCACTCGGCAACGCCGCCACCAGCACGATCACCATCAGCGCCGAAGAAGACAGCGGCAGGCCGAGCGCAATGGCCCCCTGCCCCACCGCCCACACCAGCACCGGATGCACCAGCAGCTTGACCGCCACCACCGGCAGCACGTCGGCCAGCGGTGCCTTGGGAGGCAGCGCCGACTTCGTGCCCATGGCGGCCGCCACCGCCGCGCTGGCGCCGTGCTCGCGCGCGAGCAGCGCCGAGCGCGCCAGCACCGCGCCGATGGTGAAGAGCGCCACCGGCGAAGCCGCATCGGCCAGCATGGCGATGGTGCGCTCCACCGGCCCCGGCAGGCGCCAGCGCGCCGCCGACAGCAGCACGCCCAGCAGGATCGACCACGGCATCGGATTGACCAGCACGCCGCGCAGCGCCTGGCGCGCGGCCAGCCGCGGGCCGTGCTGCCCGCCCGCGCCGTCCAGGCGCGACAGCGCAATGCACAGCGAAGAAGTCACGACCAGGTCGAACGCGATGGTGATGATCATCGGCCCCGCGGCCTGCGCGCCCAGCAGCGCCACCAGCAGCGGCACGCCCATGAAGCCGGTGTTCGGAAAGGCCGCCACCAGCGCGCCGAAGGCCCCGTCGTTCCAGCCAATGCGCGCATTGCGGGTAAAGATCACCACGCCCGCCACCACCGCCAGCGCGCTCAGGCCCCAGACCAGTGCCACGCTGCCGTCGAGCAGCTGCCCGATCGGCGTGCCCGCGCCGAAGCGCAGCAGCATGCAGGGCAGCGCGAAGTACAGCACGAAGGTGTTGAGGCCCGGAATCGCGTCCAGCGGCAGGATGCGGACGCGCGCGGCGCCATAGCCGGCCGCGATCAGCGCGAAGAAAGGAAAAGTTACGAGAAATACAGGCAGCACGCGCCGATTGTCGCCGCGTCCCGCATCGTGAACTCTGGCGGCCTCTCCGGAAACATGCGCCCCGTATCATTGCGCGCTTTGCGCCTGCCGTTCCTCCGCGGCCTTCCGTTCCCACTCCCCATGTCCTCCGGTCTCAATCTCGCGCAACAAGAAGCTGTCAACTACCTGCACGGCCCCTGCCTGGTGCTGGCGGGCGCGGGCTCGGGCAAGACGCGCGTCATCACGCACAAGATCGGCCGGCTGATCCAGGCCGGCCTGGAGCCCAAGCGCATTGCGGCCATCACCTTCACCAACAAGGCCGCGAGCGAAATGCGCGAACGCGCCAAGGGGCTGATCGGGCGCGAGGCGAAGCACGTGGTGATCTGCACTTTCCACGCGCTGGGCGTGCGCATGATGCGCGAGGACGGCGCCGTGCTGGGCCTGAAGCCGGCCTTCAGCATCCTGGACAGCGACGACGTCACCAAGATCCTCAAGGACGCGGGCGGCACCACCGACACCGCCACCGCGCGCATCTGGCAGTGGACCATCAGCAAGTGGAAGAACATGGGCCTGAACGCCGCGCAGGCGGAAGCCGCCGCGGCCGACGACAACGAGCGCATCACCGCGCGCATCATGGCGCGCTACGAAGAGCGGCTCACGGCCTACCAGAGCGTCGACTTCGACGACCTCATCGGCATGCCGCTCAAGCTGCTGCGCGATTTCGACGAAGTGCGCGCCAAGTGGCAGGCCGCGCTGGGCCACATATTGGTGGACGAGTACCAGGACACCAACGCCACGCAGTACGAAGTGCTGAAGGCGCTGGCCGGCGAGCGGGGGCGCTTCACCGCGGTGGGCGACGACGACCAGTCGATCTACGGCTGGCGCGGCGCCACGCTGGACAACCTGCGCAAGCTGCCGGTCGACTATCCGGCGCTGAAGGTCATCAAGCTCGAGCAGAACTACCGCTCCACCAGCGCGATCCTGCGCGCGGCCAACAACGTGATCGGCCCCAACCCCAAGCTGTTTCCGAAGACGCTGTTCTCCGAGCTCGGCGAAGGCGAGCCGGTGCGCGTGGTCGATGCCGACTCCGAGGCGCACGAGGCCGAGCGCGCGGTGGCGCGCATCGTCAGCCTGCGCGCGGGCGACACCGCCATCGAGGGCAAGCAGTACAAGGAGTTCCGCGACTTCGCCATCCTCTACCGCGCCAACCACCAGGCGCGCGTGTTCGAGCAGGCGCTGCGCAAGGCGCAGATTCCCTACAAGGTGTCGGGCGGCCAGAGCTTCTTCGACCGCGCCGAGATCAAGGACCTGTGCGGCTGGTTCCGCCTGTGGGTCAACAACGACGACGACCCGGCGTTCCTGCGCGCCATCACCACGCCCAAGCGCGGCATCGGCCACACCACGCTCGCGAGCCTGGGCACCTTTGCGAGCCAGTACAAGCTGAGCCTGTTCGAGGCGCTGTTCAGCCCGTCGCTGCCGAGCGTGATGCCCAAGCGCACGCTCGAGGGCATCCACGAGTTCGGCCGCTACATCAACGACCTCGAATACCGCGCGCGCCGCACCATGGGCGCGGAAGATTCGCGCACCTTCATGCTCGACTGGCTCAAGGAGATCGACTACGAGAAGCATCTCTACGACGGCGAGGACAGCGAACAGGCCGCGGCCGCGCGCTGGACCAACGTGATGGAATTCGTCGACTGGATGTCGCAGCGCGCCGGCGGCACCATCGACGATGCCTCGGGCGCCGACGGCAACATCGAGACCGAGCGCAAGAGCCTGCTCGAGGTGGCGCAGACCATCTCGCTGCTGTCGACCATCAGCGAGCGCGAGCAGGACCAGAACGTGGTCACGCTGTCCACGCTGCATGCCTCCAAGGGCCTCGAATGGCCGCACGTGATGCTGATCGGCGTGACCGAGGGCCTGCTGCCCTTCAAGCTCGAGGACGACAACGGCCGCCAGCTCCAGGTGAGCGACGACACGCTGCAGCGGC
>NZ_JBFTPJ010000461.1:0-5447 GCF_056398445.1 Variovorax sp. 01T439_2 | reverse complement strand
ACCCGGTGATCTACAAGGCGCGCGCGGTCGGCGACCACGCGATCAACGGAACCCGGCCGACCTTCTATTGGGCAGTGGGAAGCCGGGCCGAAAGTTGATCAGGCCTCGCCGGCGCGATGGCGGAACTGCGCCGCCGCATGGCGCGCAGGCAGCCGGTCGCCGGCATCGAACAGTTTGCGGCGCAGGCTGCCCTCGGCATAGGCGGTCTTGTAGACGCCGCGGTCCTGCAGCTCGGGCACGACCAGGTCGACGAAATCCTCGTAGCTCTCGGGCACCACGGTGCGGCTCAGGTTGAAGCCGTCCGCGCCGGTCTCGTCGATCCACGACTGCAGTTCGTCCGCCACCTGCGCCGCATCTCCGACGATGGCCGGGTAGCGCCCGCCGAGCTCGAACAGGTCCAGCAGCTTGCGGCGCGTCCAGCCCTGCTGCTCGGCGGTGCGGGTGGCCGATTCGATGGCGTTGGTCTTTCCGTAGTCGATCGGCTCGTCCAGGCCGTAGCGCGCGTAGTCGATGCCCGTGCTGGCCGAGAAGTGCGCCAGGCCCGCCTCGCGGCTCGCGTAGTCCCGGTAGTCCGCGTACTTTTCCTGCGCCTCCTTCGCGCTCGCGCCCGGCACCACCGCCGCGCCGACGAACACCTTGACGTCGTCGGGACGCCGGCCGGCCTGCACCAGCTGTTCGCGCAGTGCCTGCACGGTCTGGCGCGCTGCTTCCTTGCTGGGCGGCGAGATGAAGACGCACTCCGCGTGCCGCGCGGCAAAGCGCTGGCCGCGGCCGGAGCTGCCGGCCTGGAACAACACCGGCGTGCGCTGCGGCGAGGGCTCGGCCAGGTGGTAGCCCTCGACCTGGTGGTAGCGGCCGTCGTGCCGCACCTTGTGCACCCTGGCCGGGCGCGTGAGATGGTCCAGCGTCGAGAAGCGCCGCGCCAGCAGGTAGGGCTGCTCGTAGGTCAGATTGACCGTCACGCCGAAGCCCAGGTGCCGGGTCGCCGCCGCCATGGCCGATACCAGCATCAGCGGGTCGTTCACCGGCAACTGGATCGACTCGCGCAGCGTCACGTCTACGTTGTGCTGGTAGACGTCGTAGACGCCCACGATGTCGGCAATGAACAGGCCGTCGAACAGGCCGCGCTCCAGCGTGCGCGCGATGCCGGTCCAGTGTTCGAGCGTGTTGTATTCGAGCGAGTGGTCGCGCGGATGGGTCCACAGGCCATGGTTGATGTGGCCCACGCAGTTCATGTTGAACGCGTTGAGCAGGATCTCTTTCTTCTTCTGCGCCATGTCAGAACGCCGGCAGCACGCCGCCCGCGAAGGTCTTGACGATGAAGTCGCGCACCTCGTCGGTCTGGTAGGCCTTGACCAGCTGCTGCACCCAGGGCTGTTCCTTGTCCTGTTCGCGCACCGCGATCAGGCAGGCATAGGGGCCKTCCTTGTCCTCGACCAGGATGCCGTCGCGCGCCGGATTGAGGCCGGCCTTGTTGGCATAGTCGGCGTTGACGGCCGAGGCATCGGTGTCGTCGAGCGTGCGCGGCAGCTGCGCGGCCTCGATCTCGACGAAGCGGAACTTCCGCGGGTTCTCGGTGATGTCGCGCGGCGTGGCGTTGATGCCCGCGATCGGGTCGATGCCGCTCTTGAGCTTGATGGCGCCGGCCTTCTGCAGCAGCAACAGCACCCGGCTTTCGTTCGACGGGTCGTTGGGAATGGCGATGCTGGCGCCCTCGGGCAGGTCCTTGAACGATTTGAACTTGCGCGAATAGATCGCGATGGGGCCGATCCAGGTGCGGCCGAAGCCGACGATCCTGTAGCCGCGCGAACGCACCTGCGCCGCGAGGAAGGGCCGGTGCTGGAAGCTGTTGGCGTCCAGGTCGCCGGCATCGAGCGCGGCGTTGGGCCGGCTGTAGTCGGTGAAGGGCACGATCTGGATCTTCAGGCCGTAGTCGCGCTCGGCCACGCGCTTGGCGACCTCGAAGGTCTGCTCGTGCGGCCCGGTCGTGACGCCTACCTTCAGGACCTTGGTGGTGCCGGGCGGCTCCTTGAGGGCCGCGAAGGCGGGCAGGCCCGCGCCGGCGGCGGTGGCGGCGGCCGAGGCGAATTGCAGCAGGCGGCGGCGCGACAGCGCGGCGGAAAGCGATGGGAAGCGGCTCAAGCAAGACTCCGAAGAAGAACGGGAAAAGAAGAAAAAGAATCGGTGCTCACAGCGCGCCGTGCCGCGGCGGGAACCGGTCGTTGAGGTGGTAGTTGCCGATGTGGTGGTACTTCCAGCGCACCGGGTCGTGCAGCGTGTGGGTGCGCGCGTTGCGCCAGAAGCGGTCCAGCCCCAGGCCGTCGAGCGTGGCGCCGGTGCCGGCCAGCTCGAACAGGCGGTTGCCGGCGTCGAGCGAGGCGGTGGTGCTCAGCACGCGGGCCTCGGCCACTGCGATCGATGCCGCGGCCACGCTGTGCTCGCCGGGCGCGCGCTGGGCCGCTTCGACGAAGCGCGCGGCGCGGCGCAGCAGGGCCTCGGCCGCGCGCAGGCGCACCGCCACCTCGCCGGTCAGCTGGATCGCGAGCGGGTCTTCGCTGGCGCGTTCCACGCCGGCATCGATCCACGGCCGCGCTCGCTCGCGCACGAAGGGCAGCGTGGCCTCGAAGGCGCCGCGCCCGATGCCAAGGTCGATGGCGGCATGCAGCAGCTGCGCGAACGGGCCGATGGTGGTGGGCCGTTCGAAGGAGGCCAGGAAGGGAACGACCCAGGCCGGGTCGATCTGCACCCCCTCGAAGCGCACCGAGCCGCTGCCCGTCACGCGCTGGCCGAAGCCGTCCCAGTCGTCCACGATGCTCACGCCCTCGGCGCGGCGCGGCACGAAGGCGAGCTTGGTCACTTCGCGTTCGCCCTCCTGTGCCACGACCAGCGTGGGAATCCAGTGCGCGAACAGTGCGCCGGTGCAGTAGAACTTCTGCCCGTCGACCTGCAGGCTGCCGCCCTCCTCGTGCRGGCGCGTTCGGCGCTTGAAGTCCTTGTGGCCGATCTCCGCGAGCGCATTGCCGAAGCGCTCGCCTTCGAGCACGCGGCGGTAGAAAAAGCTTTTCTGGGCCTCGGTGCCGCCGACGCGCAGCACCTCCAGCGCGTAGTAGTGGTTCTGCGGAATCTGCCCGAGCGAGCCGTCGGCGGCCGAGATGATGGCGATCACCTCCGCCAGCGTGCGTGCCGACACGCCGGCGCCGCCATGCTCGCGCGGCACCGTGATGGCCCAGAGCCCGCTGGCGGTGAAGCGCTCCAGCTCGTCCCAGGGCAGGCGCCGCTCGCGGTCGCGCACCGCGGCATCGCGCGCGAAGTCGGCGGCGAGCTCGCGCGCGATCTGCAGCGCCTGGGCATCGTCGCGGATGCGCAGCGGCCTCTGCGCAGGGACGGGTGCGGGCTGTGCATCGGCGCGGGCGGGAGCTCGCATCGCGGGCGCCTCGGATGTGCGATCGGGAAGAAGAGCGGTGAGCGTCATCGATCAGTTCCAGGAATGCCGCGGCGGTGGCACGTGGTTGAGCAGGTAGTTGCCGATCAGGTGCGCCTTCCAGCGCACCGGGTCGTGCAGGGTGTGGGTGCGGGCGTTGCGCCAGTGGCGGCCGAGGTTGTGGGCTTCGCGCGTGGCCGAGGAGCCGGCGAGCTCGAACAGCTTCTCGCTGGCATTGAGCGCGATGCGCGTCGTCAGCACCTTGGCCTCGGCCACGGCAACCGAGGCGCGCGCGCTGGATTCGGCGGTGACGGGCCGGGCCGCCATGGCATCGAGCGTGCGGCCACTTTCCAGCAGCACCTCGTGCGCGGCATGCAAGTCCACCTCGAGGCGGCCCACGTCCTGGATGATGTAAGGGTCGTCCGCCGCGCGGGCCACGCCGGCATCGGTCCAGGGCCGCGCATACTCGCGCACGAAGGCGATTGCCTCGGCGAGCGCGGCCTGCGCAATGCCCTGGTCGATGGCCGCCTGCAGGAGCTGCGAGCCGGGGCCGAACAGGCCGGGCCGGTCGGCCAGCTGCCACAGCGGCAGCACGTCCGCCTCGTCGACCGGCACGGCCTCGAAGCGCACCGTGCCGCTGGCCGTGGTGCGCTGGCCGAAGGAGGACCAGTCGTCGACCACCGTGAGCCCGGGCGCATCGCGCGGCAACCACACCTGCACGGCGCGGCCCTGGTCGTCGAGCGCGCGTGCCGGCACGCGGTGGGCGAACAGCGCACCGGTCGAATAGAAGCGCTCGCCGTCCAGGCGCAGTCCCTGGGGCGTGCGGCGCAGCCGTGTCGCGCCCTCCGCGATGGTCTTCGATCGCCGCTCCGGCCCCGCATTGCCCAGGCGCTGGCCCGCGAGCACCTCGGCGTAGAAGCGGGTCTTCTGCGGCTCGGTGCCGATCTCGCGGAGCACGCCCAGCACGCCGAAGTGGTTCTGCGGGATCTGGCCGAGCGAGGCGTCGGCGGCCGACAGGATCACGAAGACCTCGGCCAGCGTGGCGTAGGACACGTCGGCACCGCCATGCGCGCGCGGCACGGTGATGCCGCCGAGCCCGCTCTCGGACCAAAGGTCGAGCTCATCCCACGGCAAGCGCCGCTCGCGGTCGCGCGCAGAAGCACCGGGGGCGAACAGCGCGGCAAGGCGGTGGGCGGCCTCCAGCGCTTCGCCGTCGCTGCGGATGCGCCGCACGCGCGCGGGATCGGGGTCGCGCGGTTTGCGCGGTTTGCGCGGTTTGCGCGGCACGGCGAATCCGTCGGGAAGAAGTTCAAGCGGGGAGGACATCGGCGAATCGCTCAGGCCAGCGCCAGCGAAGGCACTTCGAGCGGCCTGCCCGCGCGCTGGCGCAGCACGGGCAATGCGCGCTCGACGGCCAATGCGATGCGTGCGCGCAGTGCATCGCCGCTCACGCGGTAGTTGTCGAATTCCTTGTCGGTCGCATAGACGCCGACTGGCAGCGTGTGGGCCTGGAAGAAGCTGAACAGCGGGCGCAGCTGGTGGTCGATGGCCAGTGCGTGGCGGTCGCTGCCGCCGGTGGCCGCAAGCAGCACCGGCACGTCGATCAACGCTTCGTGATGAACGAAGTCGAAGAAGTGCTTGAAAAGCCCGGTGTACGAACCGCGATAGATCGGGCTCGCCACCAGCAGCAGGTCGGCGGATTCCACGTCCTTGAGCGACTGCTCGACCTCGGCTGGAAGCTGGCCGCGCTGCAGCACGCCGCCGAACTTCGGCACCAACTGGCCCAGTTCGACGAGGCGCGTCTCGGCGGGCCAGGCGTCGGTCAGGCCCTCCAGCAGTTCCTCGACCAGCGCGAGCGTGCGCGAAGGGCGTTGCAGGCCGCCGGAGACAGCGACGATCTTGAATTTGTGAGTCATGGTGGAAGAGCAGAAGAAGAAAAAGGCCAGGCCATGAATGTGCCGGCCGCGCGGCGCTTTTGGCGCATGGCTGCTAGAAGCATTTCAGCTATGGATGCGCGGTTTTCTTC
>NZ_JBFTPJ010000460.1:0-4560 GCF_056398445.1 Variovorax sp. 01T439_2 | reverse complement strand
CCCCCGGAAGGGGAGGGAATCGAAGCCCAATGCGGGGTCGGGGGTGCTCATGCGAGTGGATCGAAAGAGACGTGTTCGGCAAAGCGCACCGGATCGGTGGTCTTCTTGAGCACGCCTACGCCGCGGAAATCGCGCGCATAGAACTCCACCTCGTCGCGCAGGTTCTTGCCGAGCGGATGGTGGTTGTGCGTGAGCGTGCCGAGCAGCGCGCGCAGGTCCTCGATCGGCACCTTGGGCGAATACTTCGCAAACAGCTTGGCGGATTCGTTCGGGTTCTCGGCCACGTAGTCGGAAGCTTGCGCAATGGCGCGCACCAGCGCAGCCACGGCCGGCTTGTCCTTGCGCACGAGTTCGCCGCGCGCGCCGACGATGCAGCAGACCTTGTCCTTGTATTCGCCCGAGAGGTTGCTCGCAATCTCCACGAAGGCGCCCTTGTTGCGCTTCTCGATCAGGTAGACGTTCGGGTCGCCATCTGCAATCGCATGGATCTCGCCCTTCTGCACGGCAATGTCGAGCAGGTCGGCCGGGTACTGGCGCCAGGTCACGTCCTTGTCGGCATCGATGCCGTTCTTCGCGAGCAGGATCGAGAAGAAGTTCTTGCCCGGGCTCGCGATGTCCGACACGCCGATGATCTTGCCCTTGAGGCTCGCAAGGCTGGTCGCGCCCGCGCTCCTGGCGCCCACCAGCCGCACGCAGCCGCCGTGCGAGCTGCCGACGATCTTCACGTCGAAGCCCGACTCCAGCGGCTTGAGCCAGCGGTGGATCATGCCCACCGCGGCATCGGCCTTGGCCGTGGCGAGCGACTCCAGCAGCTGGTCGGTGGAACCGGTGTAGTTGATCAGGTCCACCTGCAGGCCGTTGCGCTCGAAGTAGCCGCGCTCCTGCGCGACGACGACGGGCGAGAGGCAGAACGCGGCGGCGTTCCATGCGAAGGTGAGCTTGCGCGCCTGCTGCGAGAAGGCCTGCGAGGCGATCAGGCCGCCAGAGGCGACCACGGCGGCGGCGGCGCCTCCGCGCAGGACACCCCGGCGCGATACGGGGCGTGAGAAAGAAGCGGTCATCGAGAACTCCAGTTGTTTTTCTTCAGAGCAGCAGTTCGGGCTCCGCCTCGACCAGGCCTTGGTAGAGGCTGTCGAAGGAATGGATGGCCCCCTCCGGGCCGCCGATCTGGCTGTGCGTGTGGCGCGCGGTTTCCTCGTCGATGGGCCGCGGCTTGCCGGCGGCCTCGGCGAGGAGTTGCGTGTGGCAGGCGTTGTCGAGCGCGATGTACCACCACGCGGCGGCCTCGACCGTGGGGCCCGCGGTCAGGATGCCGTGGTTCTTGAGGATCGCGCCCTTCCCGTCGCCCAGCGCCTGTGCGATGCGCTCGCCCTCGCTGGTGTCGACCACCATGCCGGTGAAGTCGTCGAACAGCGCCACGTCCTCATGGAATACGCAGCTGTCCTGCGTGATCGTGTCGAGCTTGCGGCCGAGCGTCGACCAGGCCTTGCCGTAGGTCGAATGCGTGTGGGCGGCGGCAACGATCTTCGGGTTGTGCTCGTGGATCGCGGCATGGATGGCGAAGGCGGCCTTGTTGAGCGGCCGATCGCCGATCACCGYCTCGCCCTTCGAATTGACGAGCAGCAGGTCCGAGACCTTGATGCGCGAGAAGTGGATGCCCAGCGGGTTGACCCAGAAGTGATCGCTGAGCTCCGGGTCGCGCGCGGTGATGTGGCCCGCGAGGCCTTGGGCGAAGCCAAAGCGCGCGAACAGGCGGAATGCGCCTGCCAAGCGCTCCTGCCGGTGGCGGCGCTCGGCCTGCACGCTGGTGCGCGGCGGGATGGGGTCGAACCAGTATTTCTGCTGCGGGTGGGGGTTGAGCTCGAGCGGCTGGGGGGCGTTGCGGTCGATGGAAAGAACGGCATTCATCGGAGATCTCTTGGGGTATTGGGTGTTGCTCCTTCCCCTTCCGGGGGAAGGCTGGGATGGGGGCACGACGGCTTCAAACGCCATGGCGGTGGTCGAGGCCGCTTGCCCCCACCCCTGCCCWCCCCCGCAAGGGGAGGGAGAAAGTCAGGTCACGCCGCTTTGCGAGCCGAAGCCGCACGCTGCGCCACCAGCTCGCGCACACGCGGAATCAGCTCGCGTCCATAGTCGACCGCGTCTTCCAGCGGATCGAAGCCGCGGATCAGGAAGGTGGTCACGCCCAGGTCGTAGTAGTCGAGCAGCGCATCGGCCACCTGCTCGGGCGTGCCGACCAGCGCGGTGCTGTTGGAACGGCCGCCGATCTCCTGCGCCACCGCCGTCCACAGCCGCTTGTCGAGCCGCGTGCCTTTCTCGGCCGCGGCGAGCAGGCGCTTCGCGCCTTCGCTCTGCTGCGGGCCGCCGCGGTTGTAGCCCTGCACCACGCGCAGGCGCTTCGTCTCGGCCAGGATGTTCTCGGCGCGCGCCCATGCGGCCTCTTCGGTCTGCGCCAGGATCGGGCGGAACGACACCGAGAAGCGCACGCTGCGCCCGTGCTTCGCGGCCTCGGCGCGCACGCGCGCCGTGAGCTCGCGCGCCTGGTCGAGCGATTCGCCCCAGAGCGCATACACGTCGGCGTATTTGCCCGCCACCGGAATCGCCGCCTCCGAAGCACCGCCGAAGTATACCGGCACATGCGGCCTGCCATTGCGCGTCTGCACCGGCTTCACTTCGGAGAACGCGTTCTGGAAGCGGTAGTGCGCGCCTTCGTGGTCGAAGGGCTTGTCGGCGGCCCATACCTTGTGCAGCACGTCGAGGTATTCGTCGGTGCGCGCATAGCGCTGGTCATGGCCGAGCCAGTCGCCGTCGCGGCGCTGTTCCTCGTCGGAGCCGCCCGAGATGTAGTGCACCGCGAGCCGGCCGCCGCTGAACTGGTCGAGCGAGGCGAACTGCCGCGCCGCCAGCGTGGGCGCCACGAAGCCCGGGCGGTGCGCAAGCATGAAGTGGATGCGCTCGGTGACCGATGCCGCATGGGCCACGGTGAGCGTGGCGTCGGGGCCTGTGGAATGGTGCGGCACCAGCACGCGGTCGAAACCGGCGTTCTCATGCGCCTGCGCGAAGGCGCGCACGTAGTCGCGGTCGATGGCCGGGCCCTTGGCAGCGTGGATCTCCGAGACCTTCTGGCCCTGGATCATGCCGATGAATTCAACGTCGTTCTGGCTCATGGTGTCCTCGTGTTTTCAGGGTGATGTGTGTGTTGTTCAGGCGGCGGGCAGGCGCAGCGCGCTCTCGAAGCGGCGGTCCCACAGGGGCTTCACGTCGGCGGGCCCGTCGAGCACGCCGATCTTCAGGAAGGTGTCGGCCACCTCCTGGTGGCTGCGCACCACGGCATCGGTGACCGGGCCCAGGCTGTAGTCGCCGCTGCGGCCGTTGAAGAGCTCGACCAGGTCGCCGACCGGCACGCGTGTCTCGGCCGACTGCGCCCGCGCATAGGCCAGGAAGTTGCCGTTGATCCATGCGAAGGCGCGCTGCAGTCGCTGCAGCAGGTCGCCCAACGCCGCGCGGCGCAGTTCGTCGTTCAACGCACGCGGATTGGCGTAGATCGGGAAGTTGCCCGAGAGGTAGCCCACGCCGGTCTTGATGGTTCGCGCGCCGTACTGCGTGCGCGCCAGCTGGCCGTTGTAGCCGTAGATGGCCCAGGCATCGAGATCGCCGCGCGCGAAGGCCGAAAGGCCGTCCGAGGGCGTGAGGCTCACGGCCTGGATGTCACTGAACGACAGGCCCGCCTCGGCCAGCTGCCTGGCCAGGTAGTAGTGCGAGGTGGTGGCGCGCACGTAGCCCACGCGCTTGCCCTTGAAGTCGGCAATGCGGCGGATCGGCGAGTCCTTGCGCGCCAGCGTGGCCTGGTTGTTGAGGTCTTCATGCGTCACGGCCACCAGCCGCACGCTGGATTTCTGGCGCGCCGCGAACACCGGCGGGATCTCGCTGCCCGAGCCCAGGTCGAGCGCATCGCCGTTGATGGCCTCGATGTGCAGCACGCCGTTGTTGAGCTCGCGCCAGTCGATCTTGTAGGGCGTATTGGCCTGGCCGGACGCCTGCAGCAGCGGCCGCCAGAGCCCCTTGTAGGTGCCCACGCGCAGCGTGACGCCAGAAAGGTCGCGCGCCGGTGCCGCGCCAGCCACGGCCAGGGCGCCCCAGCCCGCGGCGGCCTGGAGCAGGCGTCGCCTGTCGATCGGAAAGTCAGATGTCATCCACCGGACCGTACCGAGGCAGCCGGCAAAAGCGAACGCAGAAAAACGAGTTTGCATATGCGGGATGCGTCGTTTCCGGCGCGGCACGGTCCCGGTACCGTGCGCAGCCATGAGTGCACTCCCCTTGCGCCGCCCGCCGGCCACGAATGAAGACCCCAGGCCTGCCACCGTCGATGCCGCACTGCTCGCGCATCTGTCGGCGCAGTTCGCCGCCACCGCGGCCGACCACGACCGCAGCGGCGCCTTTCCGCATCCGAACTTCGCGACCTTGCAGTCRCACGGCTTCGTCGGTCTGGTGGCGCCCGCGGCGCACGGCGGCGGCGGCGCCACGCTGGCCACGGCGCGCCGCGTGATCGCGGCCGTGGCG
>NZ_JBFTPJ010000459.1:0-5901 GCF_056398445.1 Variovorax sp. 01T439_2 | reverse complement strand
CGCCGGCTCGACCGCGTAGTGCAGGTTGGGCCGGTACGCGCCGGTGTCGACGAGGCCGGCGCGCGGAATGCCGAGCTTCTCCATGATCTCCCCGGCCACTTCGCCGTTCGCCGTGGCCGTGAGCGCCAGCACCACCGGATGGTTCAGCGCGCGCACCGCCGCACCCAGCTCGAGGTAGGCGGGCCGGAAGTCGTGCCCCCACTGCGAAATGCAATGCGCCTCGTCGACCACGAGCAAGGAGGTCGGGTGCCGCTGGAGCAGCGCGAGGAAATCGGCATCGGCCAGACGCTCCGGCGTGCTGAAGATCACGCGCGCCGAACCGTCGGCGACGGCCGCCTGCGCGTCGTCGATCTCCTGTGCGGTGCACTGGCTGTTGAGCTGCACGGCGCTCACGCCCGTCGCGTTCAGCTTCTCGCACTGGTCCTTCATGAGCGCGATCAGTGGCGAGACCACCACCGTCTGCCCCGGCGCGAGCACCGCGGGCACCTGGTAGCACAGCGATTTTCCGGCGCCCGTGGGCATGACGGCGAGCGTCGATTCGCCGCCGACCACGCGATCGATCACGCGGCGCTGCCCGGGCCGCAGCCGCCGATGGCCGAACACCTCGTGCAGCACGCGGTCAACGGGTGCTTCAGAGGCGGCGCGGGTGCGTTGCTTGCGGACGGCGGCCCGCGTCGTCGTCTGCGCTTTCTTCGGCGGTGGCTTCTGATGGTGCTCTGGCATGCGTGAGCGCCAATCTGCCCGCCGGGCGAACGCCGCCCTGTGGGCGCACATCCATGCGCCGCGTCGGCCGGGTCTTAGAAGTCGATGCTGGCCGAGAGGCTCAGCGTGCGCGGCGAACCGACGAACAGGTAGCCCGCGGCCGACGTGCCCCAGTAGTCCTTGTCGAACAGGTTCTCCACGTTCATGCGGAAGGTGACGGGCTTGCCGCCGAGCCGCGTCGCATAGCGCGCGCCGGCATTGAAACGATTCCAGCCGGGGATGTGCAGGGTGTTGGCAGGATCGACGGCGGTCTTGCCCGTGTGGATCATGCGGCCCGTGAGCGTCAGGCCCGGAAGGAACAGCATGTCCCATTCCGCGCCCAGGTTCAACTGCCAGTCCGGCACGCCGATCGCCTTCCTGCCTTCCAGCGCACTCGTGGTCGCCTTGGTGATGATCGCGGCCGATCGCAATGGGTTTTCCCACGGTGCTCCTGCACTAGCGTCACCGCGCGCTCACGCACCTCGGGTGAGAACTTCTTCGACTTCTTCATGGCTCAATCCTCTCCCGAGAGCTTTGAGCCCCACAATCCGGGGCGATTCAAAGAGAGTCAAGGATGGCTTGAGAGGACACGCCTGGGTGTTTCAGCGCTTGCTGAAATTAGCTTTGCCGATGAAATTTCTTGACATTTTCACCAAAAAGGCTACTTTCAGCGAATGTTGAAAGCGATCGAATCGATGAAAGAGGTAGCTTGCCAAGCTGCGGACGCCCTCCGAACGCTGCTCGAACAGGTGTCAGCGATCCAACTGCTGGACATTGAGCACGGGACCCGGGATCCCCACGTCGGGATCGATATTGTGGCGCACATCGACGTGTCGGGCGCGCGGCGTGTCCTGGTTTGCGAAGTGAAGTCGAGTGGGCAGCCGCGCCATGTTCGAATGGCATTGCTTCAGTTGCGCCATTACATCGCTCATCAGGCACCAGACGCCACGCCGGTTTTTATCGCACCGTATCTGACCCCGGAAGCCCAAGCACTCTGTCGCGAGCAGGAAGTCGGGTTTCTCGATTTCGAGGGCAATGCCCGCTTAGTCTTTGACGGCATCTTCATCGAGCGCCAAGTTGCCAGCAAGCCAGTTGCCGAGCGGCGGGAGCTCAAATCGCTGTTCAAGCCGAAGTCAGCACAGGTGCTGCGCGCAATGCTTCGTGATCCCAACCGAGCGTGGCGCGTCACGGAGCTCGCTCAGGTCGCCGATGTCAGCTTGGGCCATGTGAGCAATGTGCGCACCGGCCTGCTCGATCGTGAGTGGGCGCAAATATCCGACGAAGGCATGCACTTGTCTGAGCCCGACGCGCTTTTGGACGAGTGGCGCGACGCCTACGAACCACCGGCTGGCCCGCGAATGAACTTCTACACGACCTTGCACGGTGGTCCGTTGGAGGCGGCTGCGCGGCGGGTTTTGCATGCGGATCGCGAAGCCGGTCGGGCGATATTGGCGTCTTTCTCTGCAGCGCAGTGGCTCGCCCCATATGGCCGCACGGGAATGCAGTATTTCTACGCGGACGATGCGGGCCTTGAACATTTGCTCGCGGGCCTGAAGCTGTCGTCGACTTCGAAAGGCGAGAACGTGACTGTGACTGTGCTCAAGGACCTCGGTGTCTTCCGCGATACAGTGGAGCCAGCACCTGGCGTCATCTGCACCAGCCCGGTCCAGACTTACCTCGATCTCGCTGCGGCCGGGGAGCGAGGGCGGGAAGCAGCCGAGCATCTACGAAAAGAATGGCTGACATGGCCGAAATGACGCAGGGCGAGCCACAGTCCGCCGCCGACTACGACGACCGCACGACAGCGGCCGTCAAAACGGTGCTTGTCGAGATTGGTCAGATCCTTGGGAGCTTCAAGGGCAAGTTCGCCATCGTCGGCGGCGCTGTACCGTGGTTGCTGCTCGATAACCAAGACATGCCGCACGTCGGCACGCTGGATGTGGATCTCGGCCTGGACGCAGGCGCACTAGGCGACGGCGAATATGCCATGCTCATTGAGGCGTTACAGGGCCACGGCTATGAGCAGCGCCGCGAACTCCGACGCTTTCAGCTCGTTCGCGAAGTTCCTACCCAGGACGGCGGTACTCCGATTGACGTCATTGTCGACTTCCTGATGCCCCGTAACGCCGAGATCGTCAAGAACGTGCCGCCTCTGATCAGCGACTTTGCAGTGCAAAGAGCGGACGGTGCCGATCTGGCCCTTCACTTCTCTCAGTTGGTGGCGATCACCGGTTCGATGCCGGCTGGCGGGACGAACCGCGTCGAGATCGCCGTCTGCTCGATCCCAGCGCTTCTGGCAATGAAGGGTCATGCAATCGAAGGACGCTACAAACAGAAGGACGCCTACGACATCTATTACTGCGTCCGCAACTACCCGGGAGGCCCAGAGGCGCTCGCCGAGGAGTGCCGCCCGTTGCTCGGTCATGCCAGCGGCGCGGAGGGGTACGGCTTCATTGCGGGTAAGTTCGACACCGTCGACGGCTTTGGGCCGACATGTGTACGTCGCTTCGTCGAAGAAACGGATGTCCTCGGAGATCGCAGTCCGGAGCAGTGGCAGCAGGATGCTTTCGGTCAGGTCGACGCCTGGCTGCGCGCACTCGGGTTGAGGGAGGCGGCCCCATGACTCACCAACGTTCAGCATCTTCGATGCACTGTCTGCCTGGGGCGAGACGCTAC
Organism: Variovorax sp. 01T439_2; assembly: GCF_056398445.1. Lineage (NCBI taxonomy): Bacteria > Pseudomonadati > Pseudomonadota > Betaproteobacteria > Burkholderiales > Comamonadaceae > Variovorax > Variovorax sp. 01T439_2. The sequence goes on along the minus strand of NZ_JBFTPJ010000459.1, from coordinate 2,484 downwards.
CAGGTTGGCAACATTTCGTTCTGAGCGGGCTCGTGGCGGCGGAGGTGGAATTGCCCGATGAAGCCCTCGATGAGGTTCTTTCCGAGTACCGGATCGATCAGCACCTGGCCGGCCCAGATGCAATGCACGTGGACCAAGGCATGACATTGCCGCGGTTTGGGGCAGGCGTGCCGACATTCGCTATGGCTAGTAAGTTGGCCGTGATGTCGTCGGTATCCGAAGTCGATGCACTCGCCGCCAGCGGGCGGGGCTATAGCGAGCAGCTGATCGAGCGCAACCCGCGCCAGACGCGCTCGTCCTCCCTGACCTGGCCGATTCGCCAGGCACCGTCTGGCGAATCTCCGGCACTGCCGCCGGGACATGCTGCGCTGGCGTCTGATGGGCCGTCGCTCGCCGGGGCCGATTCTGCCGGCGCTCCCGGACCGTGACCGTTGGAAGACCTTGCGCGATGTTCACGCTGCCTGGTCCGCCTACGTTCTCCGGCAAGATCATGGCCGCGAACTAACGCACCTGCTGGGACGCCGAGCAGCTGCAGAGCGAACTGGAGAAGACGCGGCGCATGCTGGAGACGCGCGGCGCCCTCGGCGGCAAGGACCAGGCGGGGGACACGGCCGGGCCATAGAAAAAGTCCTGCGGAATTCTTTTCGGCGCCGAATCCTTTTGGCCCTGGAGTGGCCTCCATGCAAGGGTCAACAATCACCGGAGCCCGCACCATGTTTCATCTCAAGCGCAACCTCCCGTCATGGGAGCGCGCAGTTCGGCTGTGTCTCGGCGTCATCGCCGCCCTCGGCGCTTTCTACTTCCTGCCCGCCGGGACGCTTCGCATGCTGGGGTTCGGCACCGCGGGAATGCTCGCGGCCACGGCCATCGTCGGGTTCTGTCCCGCCTGCGCAATGCTCGGCCGGAAGGCCGCGGACCCGGCCCGATGATCGGCGCGTCCGCCGCGCTGATCGAAGCCGCCTGCGCCGGGGACGAGCGGGCGCTGTCGCAATTGCTGCGCGCCTGCCAACCCGACCTCCGGCGATTCGCGCGCCGCACCTGCTCGAACAGCGAGGACGCCGAGGATGCGGTGCAGGTGGCGCTGTGGCAGCTGCACCGCAAGATCGGCACGCTCGGCACCGTGGCGGCCTTTGCCAGCTGGCTGTTCCGCATCGTCGAGCGCGAGTGCTACCGGATCTTCAAGCGCGGTGCCGCCAAGGCGCCCCTTCCAGCGCCGTTGGCAGAGGAACTGGCCGCGCCACCGATTCCCACGGACCTGCGCCTCGACCTTGCGAAAGCGATTGCCGCGCTGCCGGAGGCCTATCGCGTCGCGCTGATCCTGCGCGATGTGGAGGAACTGACCGCCCCCGAAGTCGCGGCAAGCCTGGGCCTGAGCGTGCAGGCCGTGAAGAGCCGGCTGCATCGCGCCCGCGCAATGGTGCGCGAGAACCTGATGAACGGCGGTTACTGGGAGCGGGATGGCGAATCGGGGCCGGGTCCGCGGGCGGACATCGGGTAGCCCTCTTTTTTCACTCGTCCAACGCCGGGTCCTTGCGCGTGCGCGTCAGCAGGCTGCGCACCGAAGATTCGAGCTCGCGCAGCTGGAGCGCAATGCCGTGCAGCTGCTCGGCAAGAGTCGTGAATCCGGCGGGGTCCTCCGTCCTGGCGGCGGCCGGGCTCGCCGGCCGGTGCGAAGCCTCCGGGCTCACGGCGTGCATCAAGGCGGCGACGCTGGCGGCGGCACCGCCGGCTGCACGGCGAAGCGTGTCGATGGCCTGGTCGACCTGCACGTCGCGCCTTGCCATGGCATCTGCCACGCTGCCGCGCCAATCTTCCAGCGCGCGAGGCTCCTTGTCGAACAGGTTGTCGATCTCCTTCATGCCCCGATTTTGTCGGAGAACGGGGTTCAGATCACGCATGGCCGTCGGCGGCTCTCGAGCAGCCTTGGCTTAGGATGCGCCGATGCCTCTTTCGCAACTTCCGGCGGATCGCCCCGAAGGGTGCCTTTCTTCATGAGGCCGGCCGGCCCCGTCGCAAGACTGCTCTGGCGCGCGCTGGCGCTGGTGTTCGTCGTCCTCGGCCTGATCGGCGCCTTTCTTCCCGTTCTGCCGACGGTGCCGTTCCTGCTCGCGGCCGCCTGGGCTGCCGGCCACGGTTGGCCCGCGCTCGAAGACTGGCTGCTCGGGCACCCCCGCTATGGCAGGTACATCCGCCAGTGGCGCCAACGCGGAGCGGTGCCGCGCCGCGCGAAATGGACCGCAACGGCCATGATGGCGCTGAGCTCCGCCGTGCTGCTGGCCGCCGCCGCACCCATCGCCGTGAAGATCGGCGCGCCGGTGCTCGTGGCAGCGGTCGCTATCTGGCTGTGGAGCCGGCCCGAAAACTGATCGTCAGACGATCTCGGCCGGACCGGTGAGCACGCGCTGGTACTTGCCCATCGCCTCGGGCTCCACGCCGAGCCAGCGCGCCACCTGATCGAGCGTGGCGCCCCTGCGCAACTGGCGC
>NZ_JBFTPJ010000458.1:0-4568 GCF_056398445.1 Variovorax sp. 01T439_2 | reverse complement strand
CGCGTGGGCATTGCCGCGCGCCTGCGCCAGCCACTGGGCCACGGCGTCGGCCGGCGTGGCGCGCATGGTGATGGTGGCGGCGCCATCGCCGCTGGCCGTCATGAGCTGGGCATTGGTGCCCAGGCTCTCGCGCACCGAGGTTTCGAGGGCGCGCAGCGCATCGTCGCGGTTCAGCCGGGGCTGCGCCTGCAGCGCCTTGGCGCGGTTCTGCAGGAGGGCCATCTGCTGCAGCTGCGCATCGAGCTGCGCATGGTCGGCCGGCGCCGCGGCCAGCGTGCGCAGCGCGGGTGCGAGCGCAACCCACCAAAGCAGCGCGAGCACCACGAGCGCGGCCGCGATGGCGACCATGCGCCGCTCGCGCAGTTCGAGCGCGGCCCAGCGGGCCCGGAGCTGTTCGCCGAGGTTCATCGCGCAGCCTCGGCCTGCACCAGCAGCAGGTCGCCTTCGGCGCGCACGCTGTAGCCGCGTGGGCCCATCGCGCCCGAGAGCCGCGTGAGCTCCGAAGGCTGCAGGCCCAGGCCGCGCAGGCGCAGCTGGCCGGCGCTGTAGTCGATGGCGCTGGGCGTCCTGCCCGGCGGAAGATGGGGAGCGAGCGCGCCGATCATCGGTTCGAGGTCGCTGCCCGCGACATCGCCCACGGCCTGCTGCAGCGCCGCGACCTCGCGCGCCATCTGCAGCGGCGCGTCGACCACGAGTTTCACGGAGGGGAAGGTCTGGGTCAGCATGGTCTTCACGGCCTGGCGCTTGGCCTCGAGTGCATTGCGCTCCTTCCAAGCCCAGGCATTGAGGCCGATCAGTTGGGTCAGCAGCAGGGCGACGATGCCCCAGCGCGCGGCGCGCCACTCGGGCGCATAGCGCAGCGTCTGCATCACCGACGCAAATTTCTTGCCGGCGCGGGCACGGCCCGTCACGGCGAGGTCGAACTGCGCGAGCTCCCAGGGCGAGCGCGCCGCCTGCAGCCAGCGCTGCGGCGCCTGCACGATGGGCACGCGGCGCTCGAGCAGGTGCTCGGCGGCTTGCGCGACGGCGGGCTCGGCGCTGATCACGGCGGTGTCCAGCGGCAGGCCGGCGGCCAGCGCCAGCCCGGCACCCGCGAGCGGCAGCGAGACCACGCCGTCGGCATCGCACACCGTGAGCTGCGGCGCCTCGGCTTCGCCGGTGACCTGCAGCAGCGGCGGGCCGTCCGCGGGCTGTGGCGCGAATTCGGGAACGATGCGCACCACGCGCCGCCCGGCCGACTCCAGCCCCTGCACCAGCGTGCGCAGCCAGATGCGGTTGCAGGCCGCCACCCAGACCGGCGCGCCGGCCTTGGCCGCGGGTTCGAGTGCGAAGTGCAGGGCCTCGGGATCGTCGAGCAGATGCTCTTCGAGCAGGCCGTCGAGCACGGCGCGCAGCTTCGACGCGCTGCTCGTGCTGCCCTTGGGCAGCGTGACGCGGTGCCAGGACAGCGCCGCGGCCGGAATGCCGAGCGTGACTTCCGCGCTGGCCGGCAGCAGCGCGAGCAGCGCGCGGCCATGGTTGCGCAGGGCGATGCCGTCGTCGCCAGCCTGGGCCCAGTCGTACTCGCCCGCGGCGTCGGCCGGGGGGAGGGGAGCGATGAGCAGCAGCGGGGTCATTTCGTTTTCAGGAGGGCGGGTGATTGTAGGGGTGCACCGATGGTGCCATTGCTACTCTATTTGTAGCGTTTGACGTAGATGCGACGGGCTCTGGACGATGTATTGATGCAACAGAAATGAAGAAAATCAGCCGCACTCAGGGTTTAGCCGGAGTGGCCGTGGCAAGGCCGGCGCCGCGGTTGCGCCAGATCGTCTTCACCGTGACGCCGTCGCGCTGCAGCAGCGAGCGTTCCTCGACCCAGGTACGGTCGAGCCGCAGCCGGCCGTAGACCTCGAAGAACTGGGTGCCCACGCTGTGCTGCCCGGCGTTGAACTGCGTGCCGCCGTTCGGCAGCGCGGCGTTGGCGTCGGCAATCTGCTTGAAGTACGAGCGCGTGCGCTTTTCCACCAACTGGCGCGCGTCGCTGATGCTCAGCGACGGCAGGCTGGCGCTGATGGCTTCGGCGCTCGCGGTATTGATGTTGAGCGGCGTGCGTATCGGGAGGACCGTCACGTAGGGCTCGAGCGCGGCCGCGGTCGAAGGCGAAAGGCCGAGCCACACCAGCTGCGAAACCTCCTGCGGCATCAGCGGCGCCGCGCCGGCATCGCCGCCGCCGGCGGCATCGGTGCCGGTGGCCAGCGCGCGCGCGAGCGAGGACGTCATCGCGCTGAGCTCCGAGGCCGGCAGGCCCAGGATGTTGAACAGCTTGGTGAAGGTGGCGATGCTGGCGGGCACCGGCTTGTTGCCGTCGACCAGCGACAGCACGTTGAGCTTGGATTGCGCATCGACGATGCGGCCCGACAGGAAGGCATCGGGCAGTCCTTCGAGGTTGTCGCTGGCCACGTTCCTCTCGGCCGACAGAAAGCTCGTGAGCCGGGCCTCCGCGAGAGGCACGGCCCAGGGCTCGGCCAGGTGGTCGGGCCCGCCGGTGAGGGCGTCCTCGCGCAGGATCAGGCGCGACCAGTCGAGCGCGCCGATCAGCACCCACGCCGCCTGCACGCGTCCGCGCTCGGCCGCCTCGACTTCGGACGCGCGCCATTGCTGCCACAGCGCCGCGGCGGAGAAGGTGGCGACCAGCATCACGGTCAGCATGGCCGCGAGCAGCGCGGCGCCGCGCTGGCGTTGCCCGGTTGTTCTGCAAACCGTGGATGCGGTCATGAGCGCGGCGCCCCCACCGTGGGCTTGACCCAGTCGCGCGTGAGCATGCCCGCGAGCCCCTCGCCCGGGGACAGGGTCAGCACCAGCCGAACGCCGTCCGGCATGTTCACGAGGGCGCCGATGGGATTGGCCGGGTTCGCCGGATTGGGCGCGCTGGCCGGCAGCTCGCCCGCGGGCGTCCAGGCGTTCTCGCGGAAGTAGTAGAGCTGCCAGCTCGTGGCCGGCATCAGCGCGACGTCGCCGCCGCCGCCTTCCTGCGCCCACGAGGAGGCCAGGTTCCACGCCTGCTGCCATTCGCCGCGCGTGGTGAAGGGCGGCGACTGCCAGCGCCGCCAGCGGGTGCCGTCGGCACCGGTGCGCAGCGTCCACGCCACCACCAGCATGGCGGGGGCGCCCGCATCGCTGCCGCGGCGCGTGAGCCGCAGCACGCGGCCGTCCCAGTCGATCGGGCGGGTCTGCGCGATCGGGGTCACGGCGTCGAGGTCGGCGCCCCATTGCGAGAGCGTGGTCTGCAGCGCCAGCATCGCGTCGGCGCGCTGCTGGTTCAGCGTGGTGGCGCGCGACATGCTGTCCAGCCCGCGCCAGCTCACGAGCGCGAGCAGCGCCATCACCGAAATGGCCACCAGCAGCTCGATCAGCGTGAAGCCGCCGCGGGCTCCCTGGCTTGCGAAGCGGCGCATCAGAAGCGGCCCACCACGGTCGAGATCCGCAGCACCGGCGCGTTGGCCTCGTCGCGCACCTGCACGTCGACGCGCCGGAAATTGGGGTTGAGCGTGGCGATGATGGAGGTGGTCACGTTGAACGAGACGCCGGCCTGCACGCAGATCGAGCCCGARTCGCCCACCGCGGGCATCTGCCTGGCGAGCCGCGCCTTGGCAAGCTCGTTTTCCGCGCACAGGTCGGCCAGCAGCAGGTCGGACTGGCGCTGCGCATTGCGCGTGAGCGACATCGTGGCCTGCGAGCCCGCCGCGAGCGCCAGCGCGACGATGCCGAGCGCAATCAGCACCTCGATCAGCGTGAATCCGCCGCATGCCGAATTGCGCCTGGATGTCACGGCGTGCTMACGGTGAAGGGCCTGAGGCCGTCGGTGGCAATGCGCAGCGAGCGCGCGGGCGGGCCTTCGGAATACAGCACGATCTGCTGCGCGGCAATGATCGGGTCGGGGCCCAGTTGCACCGCCGCCACCGGCGCGCCGCCGGCCAGCGAAGCCGTGGCGCTGATGCCGCTCGCGGCCCAGCCGCTGGGCAAGGCATCGGGCGGCAGGCCGTCGAACACGAAGCTGCCGCCTTCCACGAGGCGCCACCGCACCGCAACGCCGCTCGCGCGCGATTGGGCACGGGCCGATTCGAGCAGCGCGGCCAGCCGGTCGGCCTCGCGGTCGAGCCGGGCCGCGTTGGTGTCGCGCAGCGCGAAGCTCACGCCGGCCGTTGCGATCGCGATGATCGCGATCACCACGATCAGCTCGAGCAGCGTGAAGCCGCCCGTGCGCCTACTGCCAGCTGCCRATGTCGGCATTCTTGCCCTCGCCGCCGGCCTGGCCATCGGCGCCGAGCGAGAGCACGTCGATTTCGCCCTTGATACCCGGATTCATGTATTGGTACGGATGGCCCCACGGATCGTTCGGCAGCTTCTCGACGTAGGGCTTCCAGTTGGGCGCGGCCGGCCCGGCGGTCGGTCGCACCAGCAGCGACTGCAGGCCCTGCTCGGCCGTTGGGTAGCGCTGGTTGTCCAGGCGGTAGAGCTTGAGCGCCTGCATCAGGTTGTTGATGTCGGTCCTGGCGGCGGTCACGCGGGCGTCGTCGGCGCGCTCGATC
>NZ_JBFTPJ010000457.1:0-4569 GCF_056398445.1 Variovorax sp. 01T439_2 | reverse complement strand
CCTCTTGAACGAGGTTGCCCACCCGGGCCGATCGATTGAAGCGGACATACGGCGTTCCTTCGAGTACTTCCTGATCGCTCGCCCCTTTTGCGGATTTGTGTGCGATGACCACGAGCGCCTCGTCGACGAATGGTAGAAAGTCGAGGCCGCTTCGTGGAAGCTCCGGCTCGGTGACCAGGGCCACATCCAACTGCCGGTGGTAGACAGCTCGCTCCAGGTCATGCGTCAGGCCGGTGGTGACGTGTACCTCAAGGCCATGGYCTTGTCGTTGCAGGTGACGCAGCGCCAGCGGCAATACGCCTGAGGCAACGGTGTGAACGCTTCCCAGTTTCAGCAACCCGACCGCCGTGCCCTTCTTGAGCGAAGCGCTCATGCTCTCCCAATGGGCAAGCAGATCGCGTGCGCGATGCACCAGGGCCAACCCCGCATCGGTCAGGACCGGCGGACGACGGCTGCGATCGAAGATCATGCTCTCGAGCTCTTCCTCGAGAGCACGCATCTGCATGCTTACCGCGGACAGTGAAAGGCCGATGCTATTGCCCGCCTCCACGAAGCTTCCTCGATCAGCGATCGCGACCAAGGTGTACAGCGTCTTGATGTCCATGCGGCAAATACCTTCTTCGAAGTTGACTCTGCAGGTCAGCCGTGGAACTTCTAGATTCCCAGCAGCCGGCGCGCGTTGCCCCCCATGACCTTGCGCAGATTTTCTTCCCTGATTGGCAGCCTCTCGAACCACTCCTTGTAGCCAAGGACCGGACAAAAGGGAAACGAGCTGGCGTACAGCATGCGCTCAGCCAGAAAGCCATCCGCCGCCTTGACATACTCTTCCCATCCTGGCATTCGCGAAAAATACATGTCGGGAGAGAGCCAAAGGTTGGAACGACGAAATCCCAGGTGCAGGATCTCGTTGACCCAAGGCCATCCGCCGTGGGCAACTACGACATCGAGCCTGGGGAAGTCCGCGAGGACACGGTCCGTCCGGATGGGATCGGAATAGCTGAGGTCCGGGCCTGCGGTGCCACCCACCATCATGATGACAGGAACGCCGATGTCCTCGCAGTGGCCGTAGATCGGATAGAGGCGGCGATCATCCGCGTACATCGGCACCGGGTACGATCCGGGCTCGATGTTGATCAGCTTGAATCCATCTTTCACCGCCTGGGTGATTGCCTCGCATGCTCGGCGCCGATCGGTGGGGTCAATGGATGCGGCGCCGATGAAGCGGCCAGGGTAATCAGTGACAATCCTCAGGACATCATCGTTCGATACGCTGCCGAGCACGCCGGCAAGGCGGCCTACGACCACGCCACGATCGATCCTCGCTTCGTCCATCTCCTTGAGCAGCGACGCCATCGACTTTCTCTGAGCCGCTTCTGATGGTTCAAAACCGACCGTTCGCGTGAACCCATCGCGGCGCTCGCCGGCCGAGTACATGAGCGTATTGAGGAAGCCGCTAATCGGCGGGCGCAGACGGAAATCGATGATCATGGCACTGACCTTTTGAATGGAAACGACTCGAACCCGGGCGGCATCGCAAGCCTGCAATGCCGGCGGCTACATCACCTCGTCCTTGCGGTTGTCGGTCTCCCCGTAGCGATGCAGCGCTGGAGGCTTGAGACCTGCATACAGAGCCTCGATGCCTGCATTGATGGTCTCGGCATGCTGCGCGAACAAGGAGTTGCCCTCCAGGTCGCTCTCGACGATGAAGGGACCGAAGTTCTCCACCTCGAACAACCACATGGCCTGGGCGATCCCCAGCTCGTCGAGCCAGTGCACCTCCCGGACACGCTTGATGCCGCGACCAAGCAGCGCACCGGTGCCGTAGCCGACGGTTGTCAGGTAGATGGCGCCACCCGGAGCGAGCACCTTCTTGTAGTCATCGGCAGGCATGCCTCCTTTTCCGATGAGGATGCTGCACCCTGTCTGTTCGAGCCAGCGAGGAATCCACTTCGAAAAGCGAAAGGATGCCGTGGCGGTCACAGCGCCGACCCTGTAGCCTCCCTTGCCGTCGGGTGCGGCGGCCGGCGAGCAGTGGAAGTTGACGTTGCTGATCGACTTCAGATCGACGGGCAGCGCCAATCCCTCGTCCAGCACCTTCTTGTAGACACCCTCGCGCGCGGTGTAGACCACGCCGTTCAGACAGACCGCGCAGCCCAACTCGAGCTTCGCAATGTCTTCCCGCTTCGCCGGAAGGTTCAGGTGGAAGACTTTGATGTCGTCGTTGCTGCTTACCATTCGACTGTCTCCCGACGCAGATAGGGGGTGAACCATTGGGGATCGGTTCGATACTCGATCTCGCCGTTGGCATGGATGCGCGCTGTGGCACGCCGTGACGAAAGACAGAAGGTGTGCAGGCTGATGGGCATGCCACCGGTGTGCGTATAACCGCACTCGATGTGGCAATCCACGACCATCCCGGACCCCACAAAGCCCATGGCGCCCATCCCGATCGAGTTTCCGAGCTTCATCAACTCGAGTTCGAGCTCGGCGACCTTCGGATCGGGATTCCGATCCCCGACCGTGCGAAGGCACGCAGCCTGTTTGCCCAGCTGCATGCAGGTGTCCTTGGACCCACCCAGGCCGATCCCGACGATCGCGGGCTGGCAGGCCAAGCCGCGCTTTCCGAAGGCAATCAGCGTGTCCAGGACAAAGCGCTTGATACCGTCGATTCCGTCCCCGGGGAACAGCATGCGGTAGTCGGTCCCGAAGAGGCCGCCTTTGTGGATGGTGGTGACGTCGATCCAGTCGGCCTCCGGCTCGAACGACCACTCGACTTCGGGGGCATTGATGCCGACGTTGTTGTTGTGATCTGTGCGCCACAAGGGATGCACGCGATTCGGCCGAAGCGGAATCGTGACCGTACCTTCTGCCGTCGCATGCCGGAGCGCTCGCTCCACGGCAACGAATCCCGACTCGACCGATGCGTTGTTGCCGACCTTCACGTAATACCGCGGCAGGCCGGTATCGGCGCACATGGGACGGCGATCCTGATCTGCGGCCTCCCAGTTGTCGACCATCGCGTGGATGACGAACCGGGGCAGTTTTCCGGTCTCCGTCTTCTGCAGTTCCTGAATTCCCTTCTTGTAGTCGGGAGGAATCTCGATCGCAGCGCGTCGCGTGATCTCCAAGGCGGCTTCTTCAACTTTCTGAATCGGGATCTTCATTTGGGTGTGCCCTCAGGTTTTGGGGGTGACTGCTTCGCCGGTGATGAGCGATTCACCGGGTCTCACGATGTCGAAGGAGACGGGAATCATTTCGAGCTGTACATGGTCGTCCCGGGCGCTCACGCGCGTGTAGCAGCTGGAGTGGAGATCGCCCGGGTCGGGGAAGTCTTCGCGAAAATGAGCGCCCCGGCTGTTCTCGCGTGCCAGCGCGGAGACGGTAATGATCTTTGAGATATCGACGAGGCTTTCCAGGTTCAGCCAGTCGTGCCAGGTCACGTTGTAGCGGCGATCGCCATCTGCGACGCCCATCGCCGACAGCGCGGCTCGATGAGAAGCCACCGCTTCGAGCCCATGGTCCATCGCCTCACGGTTGCGCAGCACACCAACGTCATCCCACATCGTCTGTGCCAGGGCGTCGCGCAACTCGTGGATACGACCCACCGGCCTGGAGAACGGATACTCCGCGCGCTCGATCCCGCTGGCGACGATTCGCCTGTCGGGGTCGCGCCACTTGCCGTTCCTCTCGACGAAGGCGGCCATGGAGTCTCCCGCAATGCCGCCAAAGACGGTGGAGTTCGCGACACCGTTGCCGCCGAGGCGATTGGCCCCATGGACGCCTCCGCAGTCCTCGCCCGCAGCGAACAGTCCTGGCGATGCGGTCGAGCAGTCGACGTTGAACTCGACACCCCCCATCAGGTAGTGGGCTGTCGGAACCACTTCGACCTTGCCACCTGCCAGATCAAAGCCGCAGTCCTTGCAGCGATTGACCATTCCAGGAAAGGTCTTGGCGACCTTCTCCGGGCCGAGGTGGCTCATCTGGATGTAGACGCCACCCATCGGCCCCGTACGCCCCGCGCGCATCTCGGCGTAGATGCCTCGACTGACGACGTCGCGGGTCGCACGCTCGCCACGCTTGTCGTAGTGGGTCATGAACCGGTCGCCGTTCCCATTGAGCAGGTAACCACCGGCGCCGCGCAAGCCCTCCTCGAGAACGGTGCCCGTCATACGCGTATCCGGTCCGCCGAGGAGTCCGGTGGGATGGAACTGCACCATCTCCATATCCCGGAGCTTCAGGCCGTACCGAAGCGCCATGGCCAGACCATCGCAGGTCTTGTCGCCGGACGGTGTGTGATAGCGGTACATCGTCGGCCCGGCGCCCGTCGCAAGGAGCACCGCCTTTGCCTGCACCAGGCGATAGGTACCTGCACGCATGTCAATGAACAGGACACCGGCGATTCCGGATCCATCGGCCGCCGGAATGAGCTCGATCGCACGATGCTCCTCAAGCTCCTCGACGTCCATCGCGCGCACCTGCTCCATGAGGCGGTTGATGATCTCGATGCCCGTCAGGTCGGCCTTGTGGACCGTGCGATCGAAGCTCTGGCCCGCAAAGGCTTTCGAATGG